>NZ_JBEOYE010000012.1:0-138395 GCF_040296945.1 Streptomyces sp. NPDC001941
GGCGCCGGGCCGCCGCCCGGGTGCGGGCGTTCGCGGCGGGCCTGGCGGGCCGGCTGCGGGGCCCGGCGCGCTCCGCCCCGGACGCGCCACCCCCGCCGCCCGCGCCCGCGCCGCCCCCCAGAGTGCCGGGGCGGCCCAACACCCGGCTCGCGGACCTGTTCGGGCTCGCCGGCTGGTCCCGGGGCGAGCTGGCCCGGCTGGTGAACCGGCAGGCCGCCGCGCTCGGCCACCCCCACCTGGCGACCGACACGTCCCGGGTGCGGCGCTGGCTTGAGCTGGGCGAGCGGCCGCGGGATCCGGTGCCCCGGGCGCTGGCCGCACTGTTCACCGAGCGCCTGGGACGGACCGTCACGGTCGCCGAACTCGGCTTTCCGCAAGGAGGGTCCGTCCCCACGGACCGGGGCGCCGACGGCTTCCCGTGGCCTCCGGAGCGTACGGCCGCGGTCCTGACCGAGTTCACCGGCATGGACCTGGTGCTGAACCGGCGCCACGCAGCTGCCGGCCTCGCGCGGGGTACGGCCGCCCTGCCCGGACCGGCGGGCGCGCGCACGGCATCGCCCTCCGAGGGCGCCCCGCGCATCCTCGACCTGGTCTCGCGGGCCCCGTCCGGGGCCCTGTCCCGCGAGCAACTGGGCGCCGCTCTAGGGAGGTTCGGGCGTGCGGAGGCGGCAGCACTGGCCCTGCTCGTCCAGCAGGGCCTGGTGCGGCCGGTGCCCGGCGGACGCTACGCGCTGGCCCGTGCGCTGCCCGCCGCGCCGGTGCTGCTCGGTGCCGCGCCGCGCGGCACCGCCCGGACCCCGGGCCGGGACGCCCCGGCCGCCCCTACGCCGACTCCGGTCAGTACTCGGGCAGTTCGATGACCGTGGCCGCCCGGAAGGTCTCGTCGGCCTCCATGCCGGGGCCCTCGAACTCGTCGTGCGGCGCGCCGTCCGGGTCCTGGGTGTCGTGCAGGGCGATGAGGGCCTGGTTGCGGGCCACGTGGTCGCGCAGCCGGTCCTCGTACGCGGCGAAGGCGGCCACGTGGTCGCCGTCGGCCGCGTGCAGCTCACCGGCCAGGACGTAGGCGCCGATCAGGGCCACGCTGGTGCCCTGCCCGGTCATGGGCGAGCAGCAGTAGCCCGCGTCGCCGAGGAGGGCGACCCGGCCGCGCGACCAGTGGTCCATCTTGATCTGGGCGACCACGTCGCAGTGGAAGATCTCCGACTCCCACATGCCCTTGAGGAAGCGGGGCACCTCCCAGCCGAGCCCGGCGTGGCGCTCCGCGACCATGCGCTTCTGGGCCTCGACGTCGCGGGGCAGGACGCGCTCGACCGGCTCGTCGGAGAGGAAGCCGACGAAGACGCGCAGTTCGGTGTTGTGGCGCGCGGTCATGGCCATGCAGCCCCAGATGCCGGGGGCCTCGGTCGCCAGCATGACCTCCCAGTCCTCGATGCCGAGGTGGTTGGGCACGCTCCAGGAGGCGATGTACGTGTTGAGGGGGTGCAGGTAGTCGGCCTCGGGGCCGAAGACCAGGCGGCGGGTCCTGGAGTGCAGGCCGTCGGCGCCGACGACGAGGCTGAAGTCGCGCTCGTCGCCGCTCTCGAAGCGGACCCGGACGCCGTCGTCGTGCTGGACGAGGGTCTCGACGGAATCGCCCCACAGGTACTCCACGCCCGGTCCGGCCGCGCCGATCAGCAGGCCGGCCAGTTCGTCGCGGAGGATCTCCACGTCGGGGCCGTCGACGGCGCCGCCGGTGACGGTGCGCTCGGTGGAACGGCGCAGTTCGCGGCCCTGCTCGTCGACCTCGGACATGCCGCGGAGGCGGGTCCTGCGGGCCCGCAGTTCGGGCAGGATGCCCATCCTCTCGGCCAGGTCGACGGCGGTGCCGCGCACGTCGATGGCCTGGCCGCCGCCGCGCAGGTCGGGGAAGCGCTCGACGACGGTGACGCGGAAGCCGTACCGCTGGAGCCAGTAGGCGAGCGCGGTTCCCGCGATGCCCGCGCCGGAGACGAGGACGGACTGGGGGCGGGCGTGGTGCGGGCGGATGCTGTTCGCCATGGCGGTGTTCTCCCGTTTCGGCCGTGTGGTCGCGCTGGTCTGTGTGCCACCACACTCCCGGGCGGCGCCGACAGACCACCGACCGTGTGCCGACGGGCACCGACCGCGCACCGACAGGACGCCGACAGGCTCGGGGGCGCCCATCGGCCAACTGCCGGTGGGCGCCCCCGTGTTCACACCTCGCGGGTGGCTCAGCCCGCGTGCTTCGCCATCCAGGCCTCGACCTCGTCGGCCGAGCGCGGCAGACCGGCCGACAGGTTCTCGTTGCCGTCGGCCGTCACCAGGATGTCGTCCTCGATGCGCACGCCGATGCCGCGCCACTCCTCGGGCACGGTCAGGTCGTCGGCCTGGAAGTACAGGCCGGGCTCGACGGTCAGGCACATGCCGGGTTCGAGGACGCCGTCGACGTACTCCTCGTTGCGGGCGTGGGCGCAGTCGTGGACGTCCAGGCCGAGCATGTGCCCGGTGCCCGCCATGGTGAAGCGGCGCTGGAGGCCGAGGTCGTACGCGCGCCCGGCCGGGCCCTCGATGAAGCCCCACTCCACGAGCCGGGCGGCCAGGTGGCGCTGGGACGCCTCGTGGAAGTCGCGGTAGGCGGCGCCGGGCTTGACCGCCGCGATGCCCGCCTCCTGCGCCTCGTACACGGCGTCGTAGACCGTGCGCTGCACGGCGGTGAAGGTGCCGTCGACGGGCAGGGTGCGGGTGACGTCGGCGGTGTAGAGGGTGTGGGTCTCCACGCCCGCGTCGAGCAGCAGCAGTTCGCCCGGGCGGACCGGGCCGTCGTTGTCGGTCCAGTGCATGATCGTGGCGTGCTCGCCGGCGGCGCAGATGGAGCCGTAGCCGACGGAGTTGCCCTCCAGGCGGGCGCGGCGGAAGAAGGTGCCCTCGATCCAGCGCTCGGAGGTGGCGACCGCCCGGGTCAGCTCGCCGACGACGTCGGTGAAGCCGCGCACGGTGGAGTCGACGGCCTTGCGCAGTTCGCCGATCTCCCAGTCGTCCTTGACCAGCCGCAGGTCGCCCAGCGCCTCCTCCAGCTCGTCGTCGCGCTCGGCGTCGGTGCTGACGGCGGCCTGGAGGGCGGGGTCCACGCCCCGGACGATCCGGGTGGGCACGCCGTCGGCGGCGGCCAGGTCCTCGGCGGCCCGGCGCACGTCGCGACAGGGCAGGCCGAGGACCCGCTCGGACTCGGCGAGGGAGCGGCGGCGGCCGGTCCAGAGCTCGGCGTGCGGGCCGGTCCAGAACTCGTCGTCGTCGCGGCCGTCGCGCGGCAGCTGGAAGCAGTACGCGTCGTGGCCGCCGTCCGCGCGGGGCTCCAGGACCAGGGCCCCGTCGCGGGCCTGGTCGCCGGTGAGGTGGACGTAGGCGGTGTGCGGGCGGAAGGGGTAGGTGTCGTCGTTGGAGCGCACCTTGAGGTTGCCGGAGGGGACGACGAGGCGCTCGCCGGGGAAGCGCGCGGAGAGGGCGGCGCGGCGGCGGGCGGCGTGCGGGGCCTGCTCGGCCGGGTCCAGGTCGTGCCGCTCGGTGTCGGCCCAGCCGGTGCGCATCAGGGCGGACAGCTCCGGGGAGATCTCGGCGTAGAGACCGTTCTTGCGGCGCTTGGCCACGGGGCACCTGCTTCCGGGTGGGTCCTCAGCGGCGGGGGCCGGTGCGGTGGCCCCTCGCCGTCGCCGGTCTTCGGCGGCGGGGGGACCGTATCCCCGCCGGTGGGCGCGCGGGGCGTGGTCGTGCCAGTGGCACTGATCGGACACGGCGGGGCGCGCGGGTGTGGCGGGGCGCCCGCTGGTGCCAGTGGCACGGAACGGACACGCGGTGCGTGCGGGCGGCGGATAATCGGGCCATGACGACGCGTGCGCGACTGGGCGAGGCCCTGCGACTCCTGGGGATCGACGCGGTGGCGGCCCGGCTGTACCTGACGCTGCTCGACCTGGCGCCCGCGCCGCTCCAGGAGGTCGCCGCGGCGGCGGACCTGGACGGGGCGGAGCTGGCGGAGGCGTACGCGGCGCTGGTGCGGGCCGGTCTCGCGGGCGCCGTGGACGAGGGCGCGGGCGTGGTGGCGCCGGTGCCGCCCGCGGCCGGCCTGGAGGTGCTGGCCCGGCACCGGGCGGCGGAGCTGGAGGAGTCGCGGATCGCGGTGGCGGGAGCCTTCGACGCGTTCCGCCGCCAGCACCTGGAGTCGTTCAGGGACGGCCTGGTGGAAGTGGTGACGGGCGACGCGGTGGGGCCGCGGGCGCGCCAGGCGTGGGCGAGCGCCCGGCGGGAGATCCGGCAGCTGGAGTCGCCGCCGTACTACCCGCTGCCCTCCGCGACGGCGACCCAGGACGCGCTGGCGACGCTGGCGCGGGGGGTGACGCAGCGGGTGGTGTACTCGCGGGCGTCCCTGGAGTACCCCGGGCGGCTGGCCGAGTCGATCGAGCCGTGCGTCAAGGCCGGGGAGCAGGCCCGGGTGCTGCCGTCGGTACCGGTCAAGCTGATGATCATCGACGACGCGTACGCGCTGGTGTCACTGGCCATCAGCGAGACCGACGTGCACCACACGACGCTGATCGTGCAGCCGTGCGGGCTGCTCTCGGCGTTGACGGCCCTGTTCGAGCAGTGCTGGCACAACGCCCTGCCGTTCCACGGCCGCACCACCCGCCCCGGGGGCCTGGCCCCCGCCGACCGCAGGCTGCTGTGGCTGCTGGCGGGCGGCGCGACGGACGAGGTGATCGCCCGGGAGCTGGGCGTGAGCCGGCGCACGCTCTTCCGCCGCCTGCAGGTGCTGATGGCGCGCCTCGGGGCGGCGAACCGCTTCCAGATGGCACTGCAGGCGCAGCGGCAGGGGTGGCTGTGAGGTCAGGGCCCGTGGGGGCCGGTCACCGCGGCCCCGGGGCGTCCTCGCGCAGCCGTCGGGAGACCGCGCGGGCCGTCGCGCGGACGGCGGGGATCCAGGAGGCGGCGTCGAAGCCGTCGCTCGGGCCGACCACCGAGAGGGCGGCGACGACCGCGCCGGTGGGGCCGCGCACCGGGGCCGCCGCCGTGGCGCGGGGATGGGGCAGCAGCCGGCTGCCGACCGCGTGGTCGGCGCGCCTGACCTCGGCGAGGACCCGGCGCAGGTCGTCGGCGTCGCGCACGGCGTCCAGGCCCTCGGCGGGCGTGAAGCCGGCCAGCGCGCGGTCCTGCTCGGCGGGCGGGGCGAAGGCGAGCAGGACGAGTCCGGCGCCGCTGGCGTGCAGGGGCATCCGGCCGCCGACCCGGTAGCGCACGGGCCCGGCCTCCGGGGCGGAGAGCCGCTCGACGAGCAGCGCCTCGCCGCCGTCGCGCACCGCGAGCAGGACGTGGCGGCGCATCACGTGGAAGAGGTCCTCCAGGTGGGGCATCGCCACCGCGCGCAGGCCGTGGCCGCGCGGGGCGAGCGTGGCGATCTCCAGCAGGCCGAGCCCGATGACGTACCGCCCGTCGCCGAGCCGTTCCAGCGCACCGGCCGCGACCAGGTGGCGGGCCATGCGCAGGGCGGTGCTGCGCGGCAGCGCGGCGCGGCGGGCCAGGTCGGCCAGGCCGAGGGCGCGGTGGTCGGCGTCGAAGGCGCGCAGCACCGCGAAGGCGCGGTCCACGACCGCCTCGCCGGGCGGGCGTCCGCCGTCCTGGCCCATGGCCGCTCCCTGTCGTGCGTGTGCGGTGCTCCGGGCGGGGCCACCCGATCGGTGTGCCACTCAGTGGAACAGCACGTGCCGCCCACCGGTCGCGCTTCCTACCGTAAGGGGGTCGGGCCCCGTGCCGTGTCCGGGGCGTTCCCCGTGCCCGTGAGGTGAGTCCGTGCCGTCCGTACCGCAGCCCGAGCAGTCGTCCGTACCGGAGCCCGTGCCCTCGCCCGTACCGCAGCCCGAGCCGTCGCCCGTACTGCAGCCCGAGCCGTCGCCCGTACTGCAGCCCGTCCCGTCGTCAGTCCCGGAGCCCGTCCCGTTCGTCGACGTCCATACGCACTTCGTGACCGAGGGGTACGTCGACGCCGCCCGGCGGGCCGGCATCGCGCACCCGGACGGCATGCCGGGCTGGCCGTCCTGGAGCGCGAAGGGCGCGCTGGCCCTGATGGACGCGGCGGGCATCGGGCTCTCGGTGCTCTCGGTGTCCTCGCCCGGTACGCACTTCGGTGACGACGCGGCCGCCCGGGCGCTGACGCGCGAGGTGAACGAGTTCGCGGCGGACCTGCACCGCGAACGCCCCGACCGCTTCGGGCACTTCGCGTCGCTGCCGCTGCCGGACGTGGAGGGCTCGCTGGCCGAGGCGGCGTACGCGCTGGACGTGCTGGGCGCGGACGGGCTCGCGGTGGAGACGAACGCGCACGGGGTCTACCCCGGTGACGTGCGGTACGCGCCGCTGTGGGCCGAGCTCGACCGGCGGGGCGCGGTGGTGTTCGTGCACCCGACGTCCCCGCCGAACGGGGAGGCGGTGTCGCTGGGGCGGCCCCGGCCGATGCTGGAGTTCCTCTTCGACACCGCGCGGGCCGCCTCGGACCTGGTCCTGGGCGGGGTGACGGCGCGGTACCCGGGGATCCGCTGGGTGTTCACGCACGGCGCGGGGGTGCTGCCGCTGCTGGCCGCGCGCCTGGAGCTGTTCGCGCGGATCCTGCCCCCCGCGCCCGGGGCGCCGCCGGTCGCGGTGCGCGAGGAGCTCGGGCGGCTCTGGTACGACGTGGCCGGCACCCCGTTCCCCGATCAAGTGCCCACGCTTGAGCGGGTGTTCGGCACCGAGCGGATGCTCTACGGCAGCGACGCCTGCTGGACCCCCGACGCCGCGGTCCTGGCGCAGGCCGCCTCGCTGGACGCGGCGCCGCAGCCCGGGGGGACGACCTGGCGCGAGCTGACCGGCCGCAACGCGCGCCGCCTCCTCGGCGAGCGCGTCCTCTGACCTTCCGGGGCCGTGCGGCCGCGCGGGTCCCGGGCGTTGCGCGACCGTACGCTCCCCCGGGTTACGCGACCGTCCCCGCCGTCTCGTCCACCACCGCGCGCAGCGCCTGCGCCGTACGGTCCAGGTGCGCGGCCAGGAGTTCGGCGGCGCGGTCCGGGTCGCGGGCCAGGGCGGCGTCCATCAGCGCGCGGTGCTCGGCCGTGACGTCGCGGGCCACGTCGCGGGCGATCGGGATGGACCAGCGCCGGTAGAGCGTCGCGGCGTCGCGCAGGGCCATGGCGACGGACAGCAGCCGCTCGTTCCCGCACCCTTCGAGCAGGGCCTGGTGGAAGCGCTCGTGGACGGCGAACCAGGCGTCGTTCGGCTTGCCCTCGGCGTCCACGACCGGGGTTCCGGCCAGCTGGTGGTGGGCGGCGACCACGGCGGCCTCCCAGCGGATGTCGCCGCGCAGCACCGAGCGGCGCAGCACCAGGGACTCCACCTCGACGCGGGCGTCGGTGAGTTCGTCGAGGTGGGCGCGGGAGAGGGTGACGACCCGGAAGCCCTGCTGGGGGGCGGCGACGACGAGGTCCTGTTCGGAGAGCCGGGTGAGGGCCTCGCGCACCACGGACTGGCTGACGCCGAACCGGCCCGCCAGCTCCACCAGGCGCAGCTTCCGCCCGGGGCCCAGGGCGCCCTGGAAGATCTCCTCGCGCACGGCCTCGTACACCGTGGCCGCCCGCGTCCGCTTCGCCTCCGCCATGGTCACGGAGAGTACCAGGATCACGCCAGTCTCAGAAAATATCGTTATTCTCTTGCTCTGGCGATACTTGCGTCCGAGACTGGGCCGCACACGCACCCATCCCCTTCTCGACGGGAGAACCCATGCGCCTGGCGAACATCGACGGACGACTGGTCCTGCGCGGCCCCGGTGGCCGCGTGGACGTGGCCGAGGCCAGCGGGGGCCGGTTCGGCCCCGACCCGCAGGACGCGTACCGCGACTGGGACGCCTTCACCGCCTGGGCCCGCGGGGCGGGGCTGGCCGGCCCCGCCGAGGGCCCCGCACCCGACGGCGGCTCCTACGGCCCGCCGGTCCCCCGGCCCGCGCAGGTCTTCGCGATCGGCCTCAACTACCGCGAGCACGCAGCCGAGGCGGGCCTCGACGAGCCCGCCTCCGCCACCGTGTTCACCAAGTTCCCCACCTCGGTCGCCGGCCACGACGCCCCGGTCGAGCTGCCCGGGGGCAAGGTCGACTGGGAGGCCGAGCTCGTCGTGGTGATCGGCCGCCGCTGCCACCGGGCCGCCCGCGAGGACGCCTGGTCGTACGTGGCGGGCCTCTCGGTGGGCCAGGACCTCTCCGAGCGGGACCTCCAGCTCAGCGGCCCCGTGCCGCAGTTCTCGCTCGGCAAGTCCTACCCGGGCTTCGCGCCCGTGGGCCCCGAGCTGGTGACGACCGACGAGTTCGCCGACCCCGGGGACCTGGCGATCTCCTGCGCCCTGGAGGGCGGCGAGGTCCTGCAGAAGAGCCGCACCTCCTGCATGATCTTCGACGTCCCGGAGCTGATCGTCCAGCTCTCCGCCGTGTGCCCGCTGCTGCCGGGCGACCTGGTCTTCACCGGCACGCCGTCCGGGGTCGGCATGGCCCGCGACCCGCAGCGCTTCCTGTCCCCGGGCGAGGTCCTGCTCACCACGATCGAGGGCGTCGGCACCCTGCGCACCCCGCTCACCGGCTGAACACGCGTACCCCGCTCACCGGCTGACGACCCGTCACCACGCAGTACACGCCCCGGAGAACACCGCAGCACGAGAGACAACCACAGTACGAGAGATACGAGACACCGCAGTACGAGCCGTTTCTCGACGAAGAGAGCCGCACATGCCACTGCACCGACTGACCGACATCGTCATGGGCGTCCCCGACCCCGCGCGCACCGCCGCGTACTACGAGGAGTTCGGGCTCACCGCCTCCGCCGCCCGGGGCCCCGCGCACGTGCTGTCCACCACGGACGGCGGCGAGCAGCTGCGCATCACCGGGGCCCCCCGCCGCCGGCTGCTCGAACTGGGCGTCGGCGCCGACGACCCCGACGACCTGGACCGGGTGGCCGCCTCGCTCACCGCCCTCGGCCTGGCCCCCCGGCGCGAGGCCGCCTCGGTGAGCGCCCTGGACCCCGGCACCGGCGTGCTGGTGCGGGTGGAGATCGCCGCCCGCCTCGCCCAGGAGCCGCCCGCGCCCGCCCCGTACAACGTGCCCGGCGACGCGCCCCGGCTGAACGAGCGGGCGCCCGGCGTGCTGCGCCAGGGGCCGGTGCGCCCGCGCAAGCTGGGGCACGTGGTGCTCGGCTCGACCGACCAGGCTTCCTCGCAGCGCTTCTTCGAGGACGGCATCGGCTTCAAGGTCAGCGACACCGTCCCGGAGCTGGCCGCCTTCATGCGCTGCTCCACCGACCACCACAACGTGCTGGTGCAGCAGGCCCCGGTTCCCTTCCTGCACCACACGTCCTGGCAGGTGGACGACGTCGACGAGATCGGCCGGGGCGCGAGCGCCATGCTGGAGGCCGACCCCGGGCGGCACACCTGGGGCCTGGGCCGGCACTTCATCGGCTCCAACTTCTTCTGGTACCTCAAGGACCCGGCGGGCAATTTCTCCGAGTACTACTCCGACCTGGACTGCATCGTCGAGGACGCGCTGTGGAAGCCCGGGGTGTGGGAGGGGACGCGCGCGCTGTGGTCCTGGGGTCCTCCGCCGCCGCCGTCGTTCCTCGCGCCGGACGACCTGGCCGCCCTGATGGCGGGGGCGCACGACGCCCCCGGCGCGTAGGGGGCCGCGGATGTCCACGGAGCCGCCGGACGCCGACGTCCTGGTCGTCGGGGCGGGGCCGGTCGGCCTGGCCCTGGCCCTGTTCCTGGCCCGCGACGGGGTGCGGGTCACCGTGGTCGAGCGGTGGCCGCGGCCCTACCCGCTGCCGCGCGCCGTGCACTTCGACGACGAGGTGGCCCGGCTGCTGGCCGGCGCGGGCGTCGGCGCGTACGCCGCGGGGCGGACCGCCCGGGCCGACACCTACGAGTGGCGCAACGCCGCCGGTACGACGCTGCTGCGCTTCGACTGGTCGGGCACCGGGCCCTCGGGCTGGCCCACCGCGTCGATGTTCCACCAGCCGGACCTGGAGGCGGCGCTCGCCGATGCGGCCGCGGCGCAGCCGCTGATCACCGTGGAGCGCGGCACCGAGGCGCTGTCGGTGGCCCAGGACGCGGACGGGGCGCGCCTGACCGCGCGGCGCGCGGACGGTACGGAGGCGGAGCTGCGGGCGCCCTGGCTGGTGGGCTGCGACGGCGCCAACAGCCTGGTGCGCACCGCGATGGACACCACCGTCACCGACCTGGGGTTCTTCTACGACTGGCTGATCGTGGACGTGCTGCCGCACGAGGAGCCGGTGTGGTCGCCGATGAACGTCCAGGTGTGCGACCCGGTCCGGCCCACCACCGCCGTCTCCGGCGGTCCCGGGCGGCGGCGCTGGGAGTTCATGCGGATGCCCGGGGAGAGCCGGGAGGAGCTGGACACCGAGGCGGCGGCGTGGAAGCTGCTCGCGCCGTGGGGCGTGGACGCGGGCAACGCGGTCCTGGAGCGGCACGCGCTGTACACCTTCCAGGCCCGCTGGTGCGACCGCTGGCGCGACGGGCGGCTGCTGCTCGCCGGGGACGCGGCGCACCAGATGCCGCCGTTCGCCGGGCAGGGCATGTGCTCGGGGATCCGGGACGCGGCGAACCTGGCCTGGAAGCTGGCGCTGGTCGTGCGGGGCGCAGCGGCCCCGGCGGTCCTCGACACGTACGCCTCCGAGCGCGCGGCGCACGTGCGGCACGCCATCGGGATGTCCGTGGAGCTGGGGAAGGTCATCTGCGTGACCGATCCGGCGGCGGCGGACGCCCGGGACGCGGCGCTGGTGGCGACCGGGGGCGAGCTGCCGCCGGTGCCGCCCGCCGCGCTCGGCGAGGGGCTGGTGCTGCGCGGCGCCGACGGGCGGCCGGACGGGGCGGCGGGTGCGCTGAGTCCGCAGGGGCGGGTGCGCCGGCGGGGCGTGACGGACCTGCTCGACCAGGCGGTGGGGCACGGCTTCGCGCTCTGGGCGAGCGGTGACGTGCTGGCCGGACTCGGCGACGGGGAGCGGGAGTTCCTGGCGGGCATCGGGGCGCGCACGGTCCGGTTCACGCCCGCGGACGCGCCCGGGGACGGCCCGCACGACGCGGTGGACGTGGACGGACTGCACCTGGCGCACCTGGCCGGTCTCGGCCTGGCGGGCGCGGTGGTGCGGCCGGACCACTACGTGTACGGGACGTTCGCGGACGCCGACGGGCTGCGCGCGGTCCTCGCGTCGCTGCGGAAGGCCCTGGCCGGGTGAGGGTCAGCCCGCCTGGACGATGGTGCGGGCCACCAGGCGGTGGGCCACGTGGTGCACCCGGCGCTCGTGGTCCCAGCCCTCGGCGGTCGTGCCTCCGGGGTGGCCGGGCAGCTCGAACTCCAGGCAGGCGGTGCAGGATCGATCCGGCACGGCCTGCGCCCGGTGGGCCTCGATCTGGTGCTCGGCCCAGTGGCCCAGGGTTTCGGCGGCGCGCCCGGTCCAGTAGCGGGCCGCCGCCGGGCCGGACGCGGCCTCGACCCGGCGGCGGGCGCGTTCGTAGGAGCTGCGGAAGACGTACGCCAGTGGGCAGCACACCCCGATGGGCTCCGGCATGGTCGTCTCGGTCATGACGCGAACGTACGCGGGCAGGTACGGACCACACGGGTGTTGACCGGAATTCAGCGGCTGTGTGGACCCGTCTTTGGCCGAAGCCCGTCGTTCTTCACTCCTGCGGGTCCCCGGGAGGACTTCAAACCTCCCGGGGACCCGGCGGGTGGGGACCGGAGCCCGCGGGTGCTCAGAGGCGGCGGCAGAGCAGGGCCGCGGGCACTCCGCCCCTGGCCCAGGCGTGACTGAAGGCGACCCCGGCCGCGTACTCCCCGGTGGTGCACTGGCCCTTGTAGTTCCCGGAAGCGAATTCGCCACCGGGGTTCCCGGCGGGCCGGTTGTCGCCACGGTCGAACCAGACGGTGCGCCCGTCGGTCGGCAGGGCGCGGGACGCGGCGGCGCACAGCGCGCCGGAGACGGCCTGCCCGCGCACGCTGTAGCCGATCATGAACTGGCCCTTCGGGCACTGGTACTTGGTGTACCCGGAGGCCCAGTCACCCTGCTGGACCTGGCCTTCGTCGCGTACGACCGTCAATACACCTCCGGGCGCGGCCAGTTGGGAAGCGCCCGCGTCGGTGCACAGCCCCCGGCCGTCCCGGTGGGCCAGACCGGCCAGGCGCTGGCCGTCGGGGCAGACGCCCTTGCGGGCACCCGCGTCCCAGTCGCCCGAGGCCCGCACGCGCAGCGACTGCACCGCGTCGGCGTGGTCGAGGTCCAGCATGTCCCAGGTGTCGGCGGCGGCGACCGGACCCGCCTTGCCCGGCCCCTCCACCAGGCGGCGCCAGTCGGCCGCGCGCCAGTCCCCGCCGTCCAGCACGCCCGAACGGCGGCCCCGCGCGTCGTAGTTGACCAGCGACCAGGTGCCGTGCCCGGTCCAGCCGAGCAGCGGCCAGTACGCGAAGTCCAGGTCCCGGGCGAGCAGGTAGTCGACGAAGGCGCGGAACCAGGCGCGCGGCTTCTCGGCGCCCTCGTCGGCCCCGATGCCGAACTCGCTGATCCACACGGGCGCGGTGAAGTGCTGCCCGGTGCCGGGGTCGGCGGCCACGAAGCCGGCCTGCCGGTCGAGCGTGGCGAACAGCTCCTCACGCGTCAGGTCCTGGTAGCGCGGGTCGCTGGTCTCGCCGATGCCGGTGGCGCCGGAGTGTCGGGGCCCGGTGTAGCCGTAGAAGTGGGCCGCGTAGACCAGCTTGTTCGAGCGCACCAGGGTGTGCGAGAGGGTGCGGACGGGCTCCAGGGTGGGCCGGCCGTGCGGGAGGCCGTCGACGGGCAGGCCCGTCCAGTTGATGCCCTCCACCATGATCAGGAGGTCCGGGTTCGCCTCGGTCAGCAGCCGGTCGGCGAGGTGCTGGGAGGCCTGCCACCAGTCGTGGTCGTCGCCCAGGCCCCAGTTGGGGTCGTCCAGCACGTTGCGGCGGACCTCGTTGTAGAGGTCGGCGCCGACGACGCGCTTGTCCTCCCGGTAGCGGCGGGCGAGGAAGAGCCAGTCCTCCTCCCAGCGCGCGGTGGTCTGACTGGTGTTCCAGCGCTCGTTGCCGTCCACGCCGCAGCACCAGCGGGAGGTGTTGGTGTGGTTGTTGAGGACGACGGCGAAGCCCTCGGCGGTGGTCGCGGCCACCACCGCGTCCAGGACCTGGAGCGCTGTGCGGCCGCGCAGCTGGGGGTTGGCGGCGACGGCGGCGTCCGGGACGGGCCGGGTGTCGTGCAGCATCTCGTTGGAGAAGGGCAGCCGGACGCTGTTCACGCCGAGCGCGCGGAAGCCCGCGAGGAGGTCGGGCACGGACGCGCGGTCCAGGCCCAGCGGCATCTGGTCGGACTTCTCGCCGTCGTGGTGGCTGGCCGGGTCGTCGACGTCGCCGGAGCCGTTCCAGGAGCCCTGCGCCCCCTGCCAGTTGGCGGACCTGAGCTTGAAGCGGTTGCCGTCGGCGTCGACGACGTACCGCCCGCGCGTGCTCAGCGGCGGGCGCCAGGCCTCGGCGAGCGGGGCCGCGGCCGCGGCCTCCGGGGCGTCGGCGCGGGGCGCGGCGGTGGCGGGCGGGGCGGCCGCCGCGAGCAGCAGCAGGCCGGTGAGGGCCGGGGCCAGCAGTCGTCTCACGGCGCTCCTCCTGCGTCGGGCTCGGCGCGGTGCTCCATGGGGCTCTCCTCACGAACGTGAGCAAGGCTCAGCTTTGACGTGACCTGGACAACGGTACGGGTCCGCGCCCGCCCCGCACAGGCCCCGGCGCCCACCCCCGTACCGCCCCGCGCACCGCACCCGTACGGCTCCCCGTTCCCCCGCGTCCCGGCCCCCGCGCCCCGCACCCTCGGCGGCTCCCGGGACGCCTGTGACGTGCGGGTACGGCGCCCGTCGCGGGGCGGCCAAAAAATGGGGTGGTGACGACGTTTGCCCTCCGGCCTCCCGGACAAGCGCCCCACGTGCTTCGGACCAGAGGCGCGAGCGCCGGGACCCCGTCCCGCGGCGTCCTCCGGTCCTGCCGGAGCGCGACGACGCGGCGGACGGGTCCACCGGCGCCCCCCTGACGTCGCCCTCCAGGAGTTCCCGATGAACACCGCACCCTCCGGCACCCGTCCCCGTCCCCGCCCCCAGCGCCGCCCGGCCGACCCGGACACCGGCGCCCTGTTCCAGCACCTGGCCGACCTGCCCGAGGGGGCGGAGCGCGACGCCGTGCGCGACGAGCTGGCGCGGGCCTGGCTGCCGATGGCGTACCGGCTCGCGGACAAGTACCGCGACCGGGGCGAGCAGCGCGAGGACCTGCGCCAGGTGGCCGCGATGGGGCTGGTGAAGGCGATCGACCGGTACCGCGACGACGTCGGCGCCTTCGAGGCGTACGCGATCCCCACCATCACCGGCGAGATCAAGCGGCACTTCCGCGACCACGCCTGGTCGCTGCACGTGCCGCGCTCGGTGCAGGACCTGCGCAACAACGTGCGCCGGGCCAGCCGCCAGCTCCAGGCCGAGGGGCTGAAGAACCCGCAGCCGGAGCAGATCGCCGAGCGCACCCGGCTCACCGTGGAGCAGGTGCGCACCGGCCAGGCCGCGATGGACGCCTTCCGCACGCTCTCCCTGGAGCGGGCCCAGGGCCCCGAGGGCGACGACGACTCGCTCGCGCTCGGCGGCCTGATCGGCGAGGAGGAGGCGGGCTTCGAGACCGTCGTGGAGCGCGAGTCGGTCAAGCGGGTCCTGAACGAGCTGCCCGAGCGCGAGAAGCGGATCCTGTACCTGCGCTTCTTCGCGGACATGACCCAGGCGCGGATCGCCGAGGAGTTCGGGATCTCGCAGATGCACGTCTCCCGGCTGATCACCCGCACCTGCACCCGGGTGCGCGACCAGGTCCTGGAGGGCCAGCGCGAGTCCCGGCTCCCCTCGCGGGTGCCCGCCCGCCGCCGCCCGCGCGGCGCGACCCGCCCCGTCACCCATGTGACCAGCCAGAACGCCGCCGCCTGAGCGGTCACCCCGGGCGCCGGGCCGCGCACCGCCCCCGCTACTGTGGCGATCATGGCGGACTGGGAGATGCGAAGGCCCCGCGCGGGCGACCTCGAACTGCTCGTGGAGGTACGGGCCGAGGCGATGCGGGCCGACCTGGTGCGGCTCGGCCGCTACGACGAGCACCGGGTGCGCCAGCGGCTGCGCGACTCCTGGGAGCCGGCCCACGCCTGGATCATCGAGGTGGCCGGGGCGTTCGCCGGCTCGGTGGCCCTGCGCCCCGCCGAGGACGCCCACTGGCTGGAGCACTTCTTCCTGGACCCGCGCACCCAGGGCGACGGCGTCGGCACGGCCGTCCTGGCCGAACTCCTCGAGCGCTGCGACCGGGACGGGACGCGGGTGCGCCTGATCGTCCTGCGGGGCAGCGCGGCGCGGCGGCTGTACGAACGCCACGGCTTCGTCACGGTCGACGAGGACCCGGTGGACGTGCACATGCTGCGCGAGCCGCGCCCCCGCTGACCGCCCGCCCCGGTCCCGCCCGCGCCTCTTTGCGCAACCCTGCTGCCCCCGCGCGCCGCGCGCGGGACACTCGGGGCACAGCCGGTTTCGGCCGTGCGAGCCGAGTGGGGTGGCGGGGTGCGCAGTCCGGTCAGTGATCCGATGAGCGTGGGGCCGTACCGCGTGGTGGGGCGCCTGGGCTCCGGCGGGATGGGCTGGGTGTACCTGGGGCGCTCGCGCGCCGGACAGGTCGTCGCGGTGAAGGTGGTGCGCGCCGAGCTGGCCGCCGACCCGGAGTTCCGCCGCCGCTTCGCCCGCGAGGTGGCCGCCGCCCGGCTGGTCGGCGGCGCCCACACGGCGGCCGTCCTGGACGCGGACCCGGAGGCCGAACTGCCGTGGCTGGCCACCGCGTACGTGCCGGGGCCCGCCCTGTCGGAGGCCGTCGCCACCGACGGCGCCTTCACCGAGGAGCAGACGCGGCGGCTGGGCACCGGCCTGGTCGACGCGCTGGGCGCGATCCACGCGGCGGGCGTGGTGCACCGCGACCTGAAGCCGTCCAACGTGCTGCTCGCCTCGGACGGGCCCCGGGTCATCGACTTCGGGATCTCCTGGATGGCCGGGGCGCCCGGCCTCACCCGGACCGGCGCGCTGATGGGCACCCCGCCGTACATGTCGCCCGAGCAGGTCACCGGCGGCCGGTCCGGTCCGCCCGGGGACGTGTTCTCGCTGGCGGGCGTGCTGGTGTACGCCTCCGCCGGGCACCCGCCGTTCGGCAGCGACGCCGCCGTGCACTACCGGGTCGTGCACGGCGAGCCCGATCTGGCCGACGTACCGGGGCCGTTGGAGGCGGTCCTGCGCCGCTGCCTGGCCAAGGCGCCCGCCGAGCGGCCCGCCCTGGCCGAGCTGCGCTCCGCGCTGCTCGACGGCGAGGGGGCGGAGCGCCCCGCGCAGTGGCCCCCCTCGGTGTCGCGCACCATCGAGGTGCGCACCGACGAGCTGCGCGCCCGGCGCTCGCGCGGGGTGAGCGAGTCGGTGCCGTCGTGCCTGCTGCTGCACGCGCGGGCGCTGCTGGACGCGGGGCTCACCGACCGGATGGTGTACGAGGCGTCCGGGCGCGCGGCCTCGTGAGCGCGCGCGACGGGGACACGCTGCCCCAGGACCCGTACGACCCCCACGGCACGGAGAGGACGCCGTCCTTGGAGCAGCAGGAGACCGGGATCGCCGCGCACTGGCGGGAGTGGGTCGTCCGGTGGGCACGGGGGCACGGGCTGCACCCGGTGGCCGATCCGGTGTCGGTGTCCTGCGGCTTCGAACTGCCGGACAGCGGGCGGACGGTGACGGTGCGTTTCATGACGACCAAGAAGCTCCTGGTCGCGTTCATGACCGACGGCCGGAACCTGCGGGCCGACCAGCTCGCCGTGGCCGCCGCCGCGGCGAACGCCTGGAACACCGAACAGCTGGTCCCCATGCTGTCGGTGTGGGACGTGCGCGGCCCGAACCCGTGCATCGCGGGGGTGTGCACCCTGCCCCTCGGCTGCCGCATGGAGCGGGCGGAGTTCGACGCCCTGGCCAGTGATTGGGCGGCTCAGGCGAGGCAGATGTTCACCCGGTGCCACGAGGTGTTCGCGTTGTAGAAGTGGCGGCGGCGCGGGCCTCCCACCCCTTCCGAACCGGCCGACCAAGCCCCCATATTTGCGGTGTGCATCCCCGGATGAGGCATATCTGGATCGGGTTTCTGGCCCTCGCGCTGCTGCCCCTGACGGCCACCGCCGCCCACGGCGCCGACTGCTCGGGCGACTTCGCGGCGCGCCTGTCCTGCTGGGGGGACCGCACCGGGGACGGCGCGCCCCTGGTGGTCACCCTGCGCGACCCGCTGGCGACCGGCGGGAAGCCCTCCGACTGGCAACTGGCCGAGCGCAAGGCCGCGTTCGCCCGCGGCCCGCTGGTGGTCCTGGCCCCCGGCCGGGGGCCGACCGGGGAGGGCGGCACCCTGCTCCTCGCGCTGGCCGGGGAGCGCCTGGTGGACCCGGGCGCCGAGGTGACCCGGCTGCGCCCGGACGCCCTCGCCGCGCTGCGGGCGGCGGGCGGCTGCTCCGCCGCCCTGTGCACGCTGCTGGCCGCGCCGCAGCAGGGCGCGGCCGCCAGGAAGCCGCTGCGCGGCAGCGACATGATCGCGGCGAAGGCCGCCGACGACATCGGCCCGGGCACCGACGCGTTCGGCACCGACGAGCAGCCGTTCCCGTGGGCGACCGCGCTGCTCGTGGCCGTCCTGCTGGTACTGCTGGTCCTGCTCTTCGCGGTGGTACGGCGCTCGCGCGCCCCTCGCCCGGCACTCGCCGCGGCCGCGCACCCGGGCGGCCCCGTCCCCGCCGCCCGCCGCGCACCGGCACCCGCGCCGCCGGCCGCCCGGCCCCCGTCCGGCGCCGCCCCGCGCGGCCCCACCCGGACCGCCGTGGTGCGCACCGCCCTGCGCCCCCAGGGCTACGTGGAGCTCGACCACAGCCTGTACCGGGCCGTGTGGACCGCGCCCGGCGCCCCGCCCCCTGACCCCGGCGAACCGGTCGAGGTGAGCGGCACACACGACCGGGACCCCGCCGTCCTGCAGGCCCATCCCCAGACCCGCCAGGAGACCCCGTGAGCATCCGCGGACGCCACCAGACGCCCACCATGCCGGCCGAGTACGCCGACATCGAGTTCGAGAACAACGCGCAACGGCTGCCGCTGGTGCTCTGCCTCGACACCTCAAGCTCCATGACCGGCGCGCCGATGGACACCCTGAACGCGGCGCTGGACGACTGGACCCGCGAGCTGCACGACGACGTCAGCCTCAGCTACAGCGTGGAGGTCGCGGTCATCACCTTCGGCGGGCGCGGCGTGACCGCCTACCGGGGTCCCGAGGCGCTGCAACCGGGCGAGCGGGTCAGCCCGTTCCTGCCCGCGCACGCCTTCCGCCCGCCGCGGCTGACCGCGTCCGGGGTGACGCTGATGACCGAGGCCCTGGAGCTGGCCATGCAGGTCGTCGCCGCCCGCAAGCAGGAGCTGCGGGCCCAGGGCCTGCAGTACTACCGGCCGCAGATCTGTCTGGTCACCGACGGCATCCCGACCGACGGCACGGGCCACTTCACCACCTCCTGGCACCGGATCGTGCCCGTGCTCGCCGCCGAGCAGGAGGCCCGGCGCTTCCGGCTCTACGCGATCGGGGTGGGCGGCATCACGGACACCGGCGAGCAGGTGCTCCAGGCGTTCGCGCCGATGTTCCACGCCCGGCTGCACGGCTTCCCGTTCCGCCAGCTGCTCCAGATGATGTCCGCGAGCGCCAACGCCGAGCAGCGCGGCGCGGGCGACGAGGTCTTCGAGAAGATCTTCAGCCAGTTCAAGACCCAGCGCCCGGCGTGGGAGGCCTGAGGCCGCCATGGACCAGGAGGGGAAGGGGAGTTGGCGGGTGCACGGGCTGAGCGTCGAGGGCTACCGGCACCGGCGCACCGGCACGCCCTGCCAGGACGCGTGGCAGTGCGCCGTCAGCGGCCCGGTCACCGCGCTCGCCGTCGCCGACGGCGCGGGCAGCCGGCCGCGCTCCGACGAGGGCTCCCGGCTGGCCGCGGACCTGGCGGCCGAGCGCTTCGCCCAGCGGGCGGCGCGCGCCGCGCGGGCCGATCCGGACGGCACCGCGGTCCAGCTGACGCTGCGGGAGGCGTTCGCGGACGTGGCGCGGGAGTTCCGCCACCGCACCGGGGACGTGGCCGACGACTTCGCGACCACGCTGACCGTACTGGTCCTGGCGCCGGACTGGCTGGGGCACCTGAGCGTCGGGGACGGCTTCGTGGTGCTGCGCGCCGGGTCCGACGGCGGCAGGCCGCAGTTCCACCTGCTGCCGCAGCCCGACGCGGTCGGCGAGTACGGCAACGAGACGACGTTCCTCACCTCCTACGGCGCCGAGCACCGGCTCAGCGTGCAGTGCGTGCGCGACCCGGAGGTGGACGGGGCGTTCCTGTCCACCGACGGGCTGGCGCAGGCCGCGCTGACCCGGCCGGGCGCCACCCCCAACGACTCCTTCGCCACGGCGGTGCTGCGCTCCCTGGACCGGGGCGAGATCCTCGACGAGGACCCCCAGCTGGCCGCGCTGCTGCGCTCGGACCGGCTCACCGCGCTCAACGGCGACGACAAGACGCTGCTGCGGGCCGTTCGTCCGGGGAGCGGGCGGTGAGCGCCCCCGGCGGGCCCGGGGGCATCACCGTCCACCTGGACGGCCGCCCCGTGCTGCTCTCCCCCACCTCGCTCAAGGACGGCGGGCAGGCGGCGGTGCACCCCGTCGAGGGCGACCCGGGCATCGTCGTCAAGCTGTACCGCGACCGGCCCGGCGCCGACCAGGAGCGGCGGCTGGCCCGGATGCTGACCATGGCGCCGCTGGGCGACCGGCCCACCGACAGCGCCCAGCGCCCGGAGCTGGCCTGGCCGACCTCGCTGGCCCGCAGTCCCGGCGGCGCGTTCCTCGGGTACGCGATGCAGCGCTTCGGGGAGCCCGAACACGTGCAGCTGGTCGCCCTGTTCACCCGCGCCCAGCGGGTGCGGCTGTTCCACGAGCGCGCCGACTGGCGCTTCCTGCTCGGGGTCGCCTGGAACCTGGCGTTCATGACCGCCCGGATGCACGACGAGGACCTGGTCGTCGGGGACTTCTCCAGCAGCAACGTCGTGGTGGACACCAACGGGTTCGTCACGTTCCTGGACTGCGACTCCATCGCCTTCACCGACGCCGTCAGCGGCGAGGTGTTCCCCTGCCTGATGCACACCACCGAGTACTCGGCGCCGGAGCGCCAGGCGGGCGGCCCGGCGACCCGCGCCAGCGACGACTTCGCGCTGGCCGTGCTCCTCTACCAGCTGCTGACCGCGGGCAACCACCCCTACGGCGGGGTCCCGCACGACAGCCGCTCGGAGTCCACGGTCAAGGACAACATCGCGGCGAGCATCTCGTACGTGGTGCGTCCCGAGCGGGTCGTCATCCCGCGCGGCACCGTCGACCCTTCGGTGCTGCCGCCCGGGCTGCTCGCCCTGGCCCGGCGCGCCTTCGGGCCCGGCGCCCTGGACCCGGCGGCCAGGCCGTCGGCGCAGGAGTGGCTGCGGGCCCTGGACCGCGAGCGGGCGGGCGTACGGGTGTGTGATCGGCGCCCCCGTCACACGTACGGCTCGCACCTGCCCGGCTGCCCGTGGTGCGCGCGCGTGGAGGAGACCGGCCACGACGTGTTCAACCTGCGTACGGCGCCCGTGCCGGGCGCACCGGAGGCGCGCGGCGCGCGGATGGGCGACACGCAGCGGGCGCTGCTGATCGCCGCGGTGCTGCTGGTGCTGCTGATGGTGGTGCTGATCGCCCTGTGAGGGCCGGGCGCCGCCCCCGCGCATGCGCCTGTCGCGCGGGGGCGGCGGCTCGGGTCAGCCGATGTGGGCCCGGCCGCCGAGGCGGATGCCCAGGATCGCGCCCAGGTCGAGGTCGACCTTGAGCTTCAGGCCGAGCGCGACGTTGAGGTCGACCTTGGCGTCCAGGGAGATGTCGCCGCGCACGTCCAGCAGCGCCGAGCCGCCGACGAAGCAGTCCGCGCCCAGGGCCGCGTTGAGGCGGGCCGCGGCGTCGGCGGAGACCGAGATGTTGGTGTTCAGGTTGAGCAGACCGGCGTGCGCGTCGACGACGGCGCTGACGTTCGGGCGGACGAAGGTGCCCAGGCGGACGGTCGCGTCACCGTCCACGCGGGCCGACAGGGTGCCGGTGGTCAGGTCGGCCTCGAAGTCGGTGACCTTGACGAACTTCTTCGTCTTGACGTTGACGAAGGCGACGCCCGCGCCCGAGTACTGGATGCGCCCGCCGAGCTTGCCCTTGACGTTGGCGACCGCACCGGCCTTGACGCCGAGGCTGAGCTTCGCGCCGCCGTAGACGTGCGCCTGGACGTTGCCCTCGGTGTCGACGTCGGCCAGGACGACGCCCTTGGCCTTGAGCGCGGCCTGGGCCTTGGCGGACAGGCTGAAGGTGGTGATGCCGCCGTCGACGGGGACGTCCGTCATCATGGGCGCGGTCACGGCGCGGTGCGCGACGGCGTCACCGGCCGGGGCGGCCACCGCGACGGCGGGGACGGCGGCCAGGGCGAGCGCGGTGGCCGCGGTGACGAGCACGCGGGAGCGGCGCGAGGCGAAGCGGATGGAGGAGGACATGCGGGGAACTTCCCTTCCGGATGGGCTGTGCCCCCTCAGCCGACGTCACATCAGATGATGATGCGATCGCGATTGGTGCGTGTGGGTGGGGAGTTCCCCCTTCTGGCGGCAGCCACGGGCACGACACGCCGTGCGGCCGCGCGTTGCTTGACTTTTCGCCACGGGCCTCTCGGTGTGAACCCCTCTCCACGGGCTTCTCGCCGCGTTGTCCCGCCTGAACTGCGCTGACCTCGCACGCCACTTCCCCGCCCCTTCTTAGAACTCTCTTACGTGCCAAGGACACCCTGGGCTCCATGGCAGACCCCACGCCCGCCGAGCGGCGGCACGCGACCACCGGCCCCTCCCCCTCCCCGCGCGCGTCCGGACGCCCCCTCGGCCGGCGCGCCCTCGCCTCGTCGGCCGCGCTGGCCGCGGCCCTCGCCACCACCGCGGGCACCGCCCCCGCCCAGGCCGCCGCGCCCGGTGGCGACACCGCGCCCACGGTCAGGGGCGCGGCGGTGGAGCTCTCCGCAGGCGGCACCCGGTTCACCGTGGACACCCGGACCCTCGGCGTCACCGCGCGCAGCGGCGCCGCCCAGGTGCCGGTGTCCGGGGCGGCGGGCAGCGAGCTCGGCACGCCCGGGCGGGTCGAGGTGCGCGGGCGCGAGGCCGTGTGGTCGTACCCGGCGGCCGGCCTGACCGTGACGGCCTCCAGCGCCTCCGGGCGGGTCTCTGTGACGGTCCGCGCCTCCCGCGACACCTCGCTGGACTGGCCCGCCACCGGCCCGGGCCGGGGCCCCGCGTCCCTGGAGGTGCCGCGCGGCGAGGGCCTGTCGGTCCCGGCGGACGACCCGTTCTGGAACAGCCCGGGCGCGGGCCTGGCGGGCACGGCCGCGGACCTGGAGACCGGCGGCCTGACGCTGCCGGTGTGGGGGTGGACGACCCAGGGCCGCTCGGTCAGCTACCTGGTGCCCGAGTCCGTCGGCACCTCGCTGGCCTTCGCGTCGCGCGGCGGGCGGCTGAACGCGACGGCCCGGCACGCGTTCTCCGCGTCCGAGGACACCCGCGAGTACCAGGTGCTGTTCTCGGTGGCGCAGGCCTCGCCGGTCGCCACCGGCGCGGACTACCGGCGCTACCTGGACCAGAAGGGCGGGGTGCGCACCCTGCGCGAGAAGATCGCCCGCAACCCGGACACGGCCCGGCTGCTCGGCGCCGAGCACGCCTACCTGTGGGGGGACGCCCTCAAGGCCGAGTCGGTGCGCACGCTGCGCGCCCAGGGCAACGGGCGGCTGTGGCTCGGCTACGACGCCAACGACAACCCGATGGACCGCGAGGCCGTCAGGGCCGCGCGGGAGGCGGGCTACCTGGCGGGCCCGTACGACTCGTACGACAACGGGCAGCCCGCGGACGGCGCCGACACCCCGGTCGCGAAGTGGCCGGACAAGGTCTACCCGGACTTCTGCGTGAAGGAGGCCGACGGCAGCGACAAGACCGGCTTCGGCGGGCGCGGCTGCTACCTGAGCACCGAGGCGTTCCGCAAGGCCGAGCCCGAGAAGCACTACCTGGCCGACCGGCAGCGGGAGATGACCGCCAACGGCGTCAACAGCTACTTCCTCGACGTGGACGCGGCGGGCGAGCTGTTCACCGACCACAGCCCGGTGCACCCGCAGAACAAGAAGCGGGACCGCGCCAACCGGCTGGCCCGCATGGAGGCCCTGGCCGCCGCGGGCCGCCCGGTGCTCGGCTCGGAGTCGGCGGTCGGCTGGTCCGCGGGCGCCCCGGCGTTCACGCACGGCGCGCTGACCCCGGTCAACGACGGGCTGTGGGCGTTCCAGAAGGACAAGGAGAAGTGGGGCGCCTACTGGCCGGCCGAGGCCCCGGCGTTCTTCTTCAAGCCGACCACCCTGCCCAAGGACCTGGCCACGTCGATGTACGACCCCCGCTACCGGGTGCCGATCTACCAGACCGCGCTGCACGACGTGCTGGTGAGCACGGACCGCTGGGAGATCCCGTACGACAAGCTGCCCGACCAGAAGCGCGACCGGGCCCTGATGTCGCTGCTGTACAACACGCCGCTGAACTTCACGCTGTCCGGCGCCAACCTGGAGTCGGCGGGCAAGGAGATGGCCGGGCTGCAGAAGGACTTCGGACCGCTGCACCTGGCGGCGGGCACGGAGCCGATGAGCGCCTTCCGGCAGCTGACGGCGGACCGCACGGTGCAGCGCAGCGTGTTCGGCGACGGCGTTCTGACGGTGACGGCGAACTTCGGCACGAAGGCGTACCAGGGGCTGCCCGCGGGCTGCGCGGACGCGAAGCTGAAGGGCGAGGAGAAGGCGCGCCGGATCTGCCCGGTGAAGTGAGACCGGCCGGTCCGGCGGATGCGTGCGGCCGAAGGACGGGTGCGTACGGCCGAAGGAGGCGTACGCACCCGTCGGACCGGCCCACGACTGCGTACGGCCGAAGCCCACTACGCCCCGGCGCGGCAGCTCACGCCGCACCCGCCGGACCGGCTCACGCCAGCGCGAGGAACAGCTTCTCCAGCTCGGCCTCGCTCAGCGGGGGCTGCTCGCCGTCCGCGGTGTTGAGGCAGTCCCGCATGCCGGACGCGATGATCTTGAAGCCGGCCCGGTCCAACGCCCGTGACACGGCGGCGAGTTGGGTGACGACGTCCTTGCAGTCGCGGCCCGCCTCGATCATCGCGATCACACCGGCCAGCTGTCCCTGGGCACGGCGCAGCCGGTTGAGTACGGGGGTCATCGCTTCCTGGCTGCTGGCACTCATGCGCGCGGCCCTTCCTGTCGTGCTTCCACTGCTCGTGCTTCCACTGCGCTTCCCCGGTCCACCGCCTCAGCCGCGCAGGGCGCGGCGTGCGGTGTCGAGGGCCCCGGGACGGGGACGGTTGAAGGGTAGTTTGCCCAGGGCCGTGGCCATGGCACAGGTGTTGCTGAGCGCCGAATAGACGAGTCCCGAGGCGACGGCAGCGGACAGCAGGCGCCCGCGCGGCGCACGGCCGCCGATCGCGAGCCCCGCGAGCACCAGCGCGCCCGCGGTGAGCCGTACCTGGCGGTCCATGGCCCAGACGGCGGAGGCCGGGGCGTCCCCGGGCGTGCGCAGCGGCAGTCCGGCCCGCTCCCAGGCCTGGGTGCCGCCGTCCAGGCTGCGGGCGGCGATCCCGGCCTCGGCGAGCCGGGCGACGGCGGTGGCGGAGCGCTGCCCGGAGGCGCAGACGGCGACCAGCTCGCGGCGCACCACGGCGCGCCCGAGCTCGGGCAGCAGCTCGTGGAGGCTGTCCAGGGGGACGTTGACGGCGCCGGGGACGTGTCCGGCGGCGTGCTCGCCGGGGGTGCGGACGTCGATGACCAGGGTGTCCGCGCGGTCGCGGGCGCGGAGGTCGGCGGGGCTGAGGTGCATGGGGTCTCTCGCTTCGCTGGGGCAGTACGGGTGGTCGGGCGGGGCGGGCGGTTCAGGCGGCGGTCGCGGCGGCCCAGGTCGCGTACCCGCCGTCGAGGTTGCGCACGCTGCGGCCGAGGTGGGTGAGGAGCCGCTGGGCGTTGTGGCCGCGCAGGCCGACCTGGCAGTGGACGATCAGCTCGCCGCCGGGGAGTTCGGCGGCGCGCTCGCGCAGGCTGTCCAGGGGCACGCTGAGCGCGCCGGGGACGGCGCCGCGGGCGTGCTCCTCGGCGGTGCGCACGTCGACGAGGGTGGCACCGGCCGCGCGGGCCGCGTCGAGCTCGTGCCACTGGACGGTGCGGGCGGTGCCGGTGAGCAGGTTCTCGGCGATCATCCCGGCCATGTTCACGGGGTCCTTGGCGGAGCCGTAGGGCGGGGCGTAGGAGAGTTCCAGGTCGGCGAGGTCGGGGGCGGTCAGGCCGCCCGCGATGGCGGTGGCGATGACGTCGACGCGCTTGTCGACACCGTCCCGCCCGGTGGCCTGGGCGCCCAGGAGGCGGCCGTCCCGGGGGTCGAAGAGCACCTTCAGGGCGATCGGCGAGGCGCCCGGGTAGTAGCCGGCGTGCGAGCCGGGGTGCAGGTGGACGGCCTGGTAGGGGTGACCGGCGGCGCGCAGGCGCTTCTCGTTCCAGCCGGTGGCGGCGACGGTGAGGTCGAAGACGCGGACGACGGCGGTGGCGACGGCGGGCCGGGCGGCGACGGGCCGCCCGGCGATCGCGTCGGCGACCAGGCGTCCGTGCCGGTTGGCGAGGTTGGCCAGGGGCACCAGGGTGGCGTCGCCGGTGAGGGCGTCGCGCTTCTCGGCGGCGTCCCCGACGGCGTACACGTGCGGGTCGCTGGTGCGCTGCGAGGCGTCCACGGCGATGCCGCCGCGGGCACCGGCCTCCAGCCCGGCGGCGCGGGCGAGCGCGGTCTCGGGGCGCACGCCGATGGCGAGCAGCACCAGGTCGGCGTCGAGCTCCCGGCCGTCGGCGAGGACGACTCCGGCGGGCAGCACCTCGGCGAGCCGGGCCTCCAGCTCGACGCGGACGCCGTGGGCGCGCAGCCGGGCGGCGACGGGCGCGGCCATCTCGGGGTCGAGGGGCGCGAGGACCTGGTCGGCGAGCTCCACGAGGGTGACGTCGAGACCGCGCCCGCGCAGGTTCTCCGCGGCCTCGACGCCGATGAACCCGCCGCCGACGACGACGGCGGTGCGGACGTCCCCGTCGAGGTCGGCGGCGATCCGGTCGGCGTCGGTGACGTCGCGCAGGGTGCGGGCGCGCTCGACACCGGGCAGGTCCGGCACGAAGGGCGCGGCGCCGGGGCTGAGGACGAGCGCGTCGTACGTCTCCGTGTAGGCGCGCCCGCTCTCCAGGTCGCGCACGCGCACGGTCCGGGCGGCGGTGTCGACGTCGAGGGCCTCGTGGCGCACGCGTACGTCGAGGGCGAAACGGGAGCGCAGCGACTCCGGGGTCTGCAGGAGCAGCGCGTCACGCTCGGGGATGACGCCGCCGAGGTAGTAGGGCAGCCCGCAGTTGGCGTAGCTGACGTGCGCGCCGCGCTCCAGGACCACGATCTCGGCCTGCTCGTCCAGCCTGCGCAGCCGGGTGGCGGCGGACATGCCGCCGGCGACGCCTCCGATCACGACGACTTTCACCGGGTTCTCCTGACGTGGGAGGTGAGTGGGGGGTGTGGCGTGGGGGCCAATACCCCCGAGGGTATCACCCTGTACCCCGGGGGGTATTTTTACGGCCATACAGAACGCATCGGACACGTACTGAACACGACCGACCACGTACCGAGCAGACGCGCCGCGGCCATGTGCCACGGGGGCCCGCACCGGGGCGGGCTCCGGGCCGCGTGCGGCCCGCGGCACGGGGGGCGTGCACCGGGCCGTGCGACCTGACGGGACCGTCAGGTCGCCGGGGGCTCGATGTCGGAGTCGAGCCGCACCCAGTCCCGTACCGCGAGCGTCGTCGGATGCTCATAGCCCATGGTCGCCCGGGCCTGCCGCAGCGCCTCCTGGTGCACCTGCCGCGCCTCGTCGTCGAGCCCGGCCTCGCGCAGGTCGATCGCGAGGTTGGAGGCGCAGCCGATGGCGTCGTAGTGGTCGGCCCCCTGGACCCGCACGAACGCCCCGTACGCCGCGCGCTCCAGCTCGATCGCCCCTTCCGGGTCCCCGCCCGCCAGCACGTCGGTGGCGTGGTTCATCGCGCTGGTGAGCGTGTACGGGTGGTCCGGGCCCAGCACCTCGCGGTACTGGTGCATCGTCCTGCGCGACAGCGCGAGCGCCGCCTCCCGCTCGCCGGTCAGCCGCTGGTAGATCGCCAGGTTGTTGGCGCAGGCCAGGGCGAAGGGGTGGCGCTCGCCGAGCTGGACGCGGTGCCGGTCCAGGGTGTCCTGGGCCAGCGCCCGGGCGCCCTCCGCCCGCCCGCAGGCCACCAGCGCGCACGCCAGGTTCACGGCCGCCGCCAGGGTGTCGGGGTGGTCGGGGCCGAGCACCGACATCGAGGTGGCGTGGATGTCCGTGCTGAGCACCGCCGCCTCGTCGTAGCGCCCCATCCGGCGCAGCGTGGCGGCGAGGTTGCGGGCCGCGCGCAGGGTCGCCGGGTGGCGTTCCCCGGTGGTCTCGCGGAACGCCTGGGTGGTCTCCTGCAGCAGCTTGAGGGCCTCGCTGAGCGCGCCCGTCTCCCTGAGGTCGCGCCCGTAGTTGTTGGCCGTGTTGAGGGTGTCGGGGTGGGTGCGCCCGGAGACCCTGACCCGGGCCAGCCACACCTCGCGGTCGATGTCGCGGGCGCCGAGCCGGTCGCCCACCAGGAACAGCGACACGGCCAGGTTGTTGGCCGCGAACAGCACCCGGGGGTGGTCGCGCTCGTACACCCGCAGGCACAGCGTGTGCGTCTCGCGGTCGATGTCGCGGGCCTGGGTGTAGGCCCCCTTGCTGCGCAGGTCGGCGCCGAGGTTGGCGGCGGCCAGCAGGGTGTAGTGGTCCTCGGGGCCCAGCACCGCGCGGGCCCGGTTCAGGGCCGCCTCGTCCAGCGCGTACGCCTCCTCGATGCGTCCGCTGGAGCGCAGCACGTTGGCGTACTGGGTCTCCAGGTAGATCACCAGCGGGTCGTCCTCGCCGAAGTCGGGGATCCAGCTCTCCAGCGCGAGCTCGGCGGTCTCCTGCGCGGAGGAGTAGTCGGAGCGGCGCCACAGGTAGCGCACGGTCTCCACGATCCACCGCCGCACCCGGCTGTCGTGGCTGGTGAAGGCCTTCGACGGCCGCAGGTGGGGCATCAGGGAGGCGTGCCGGTCCCAGAAGGCCGGGTCCTCGGCGTTGCCGGGGTTGGCCTCGGCGAGGATGGCGTGGACGTGCGCCCGCATGGCCGCCCACTCCTCCTGTGCCACCTGGCCGCGCAGCACCTCCTGCACCAGCCGGTGCAGGGTGATCGTCTGGTCGCTCTGGTTGGTGCGGGCCAGGCCGTAGCGGTTGATCTCGGCGAACAGGGTGCCCATGCGCATCGGGTCCTCGAAGCGCCGGTCGTGGCGGGAGATGTACTCCACCGCGCGGTTGCCGTACAGCGCCCACATGGGGATCGGGTCGGGTCCGAAGAACGCGCAGAGCTCAAGGAGTTCGGCGGCGGCCGGAGTGGACTCGCGGATGCCGCGCAGCGACAGCAGCCAGGTGGCGGCGGCCGAGCGCGGGTAGGCGGTGACCGACTCCTGTTCCAGCATGGTCGCCAACTGGCTGTTGAGCAGCTGGAGGTAGGTGTCCACGGGCATCGCCGACTGTTCCAGCCAGGCGGCCGCCTGGGCTACCGCGAGCGGCAGGTCGCCGAGCTTCTCGGCGACCAGGCTGGCCGCGTGGTCGGGCAGTTCCGGATTCTGCGCCTGGAGCAGCCGTACGGACTCCTCCCGGGCGAACACCTCCACCTCCACCTGGGTCGCCTGTTCGGCCCAGGCACGGTTGCGCGAGGTGATCAGCACGTGGCCCGGCCCGCTGGGCAGCAACGGGGCCAGTACGTCCGGCTGTTCGGCGTTGTCGTACACCAGCAGCCACCGCCGGTGGGGCCGGCCCTGGCGCAGCGATTCGAGCACGGCGTTGGAGGTGACGGTCACGTCGTCGCCCGCCGGCAGCCCCAGCCGGGGCGCGAGCGCGGCGAGGCCCTGGCGCACGAGGCCCGGCTGTCCGGCGTTGATCCACCACACCACGTCGTACTCGGCGGCGAACCGGTGGGCGTACTCGGTGGCCACCTGGGTCTTGCCGACCCCGCCCATGCCGTAGACGGTCTGCGGCGGCCCGCCCGCCGCGAACCCGTCGCGGATCTCCTCCAGGATCGGACCGCGCCCGGTGAACGCGGCGTTGCGGGGCGGCACCTGCCACACCGGGGGCGGGGTACCCGGGTAGCGCGGGCCGCGGTCGTCGTCGGTGGGCGCGGGCTGCGCCGGGGCCTCCCCCGTGCCGGGGCCGGGCAGCCCGACCGCGGTCAGCAGGGCCGCCTCGGCCTCCTCGGCCCCGTCCCACTCCACCAGGTCGACGGCCACCAGGTCCGAGAAGGGCACGGGCAGCGGCGCCTCGTGGATGCGGATCGGGATGAGCATCCGCTGCGACGCCTCCGGGTCACGGGCCGCGACCGCCTCCCACAGCTTGTGCGCGTGCGGCAGGCGCACGTAGTCGCGGGAGAGCAGCGCGACGATGCGCCCCGAGCCCTCCAGGGCCCGCCGCACCTCGGTGAGGGCCCCGGCGCCCGCGTGCTCGGCCGCCCCGCCGAGCGCCACCTGGTAGCCGACCCCGGTGAGCCGCGCGGCGATCCACTCGGCCCACATCCGGTCGGCCGGCGCGTAGCTGAGGAACACGTCCGCGGGGACGGGCGGCTTGGTGCGCTCGTACGAGGACAGCAGGGCGCGCCGCATGGTCTCCGGCATCGGCTGCTGCTGGCTGACGCGGCCCTCGGTGATCCGGCCGGTCAGCCGCTCGGAGGCGGCCAGCAGGCTGGCGCCCTGGTGCGGCCGGTCGCCCACCGGGGCGGGGATCTCCTCGTACGCGAAGAACGGGCGGTAGGGGATCTCCACGTCGCCCCAGTAGCGTTCGCGCTCGTCGCGGGTCATCCCGTCCAGGAACGGCAGGAAGCAGCTGCGGGCCAGGTCCCGCCCGGCCTCCAGCTTCTTCTGCTCCGCGTACTCCACCCGCATCGGGGCGGGCAGGATGCGCACCGGGCGGGGCGGCACCTGGGCGCGGATGGACTCGGCGACGGCGACGGCGCCCAGGATGGACTGGGCGCTGAGCGTGAAGCAGTCCACCACCACGTCGGGCAGCAGGACGGTGCAGATCCCGGCCGAGTCCGACAGGCCGGTGCGGCTGTCGATGAGCACGTAGTCGTAGCGCCCGCGCAGCTCGTCGCGGAGCGCGGCCAGGAAGTCGGCGCCGCGCAGCCGGGTGTAGAAGTGGTCCCAGTCGAAGGTGGAGACGGCGGCGGAGTAGCCCTCGTCCTGGAGCCCGGCGGGCAGGAAGTCCAGGCGGCCCTCGCCGTCGAGGTCGAGGCCGACCCCGACGATGCAGCGGTCGACGTCGCCGCGCTCGCGGAACCACTCGGCCCGATCCTCGTACTCCTGCGCGCCCGGCACGTCGGCGCCCAGCGCGTAGCCGCGGATGAGGTCGATGATGCCCTCGGTGGAGCCGAGCTCGGGGTCGACGAGCAGCGGGTGGAAGTACCGGTGCAGGCCCGGCGCCTCCAGGTCCCAGTCGACCATCAGCACGCGCAGTCCGTTGCTCGCGAGGATCCACGCCGTGTTGACCAGGGCCATCGTGCGGCCGACGCCGCCCTTGAAGGAGTAGAAGGTGACGACCGTGCCGTCGCCGCTCGTGGCGGGGCTGTTCATGCGCTCGGCCCTTCCAGGTGGCGGGTGCCGTCGCCCGCTCCGCCGGTGTCGTCCCCGACGCCGGTCCCGGGCGGGTCGCCGGCCGCGTAGGGGTCGTACGAGATGCGCAGCCCGGACCAGCGCGGCAGCGACGCCCCCGGCTGGGAGCGGGGGTCCTGCGCACGCGGGCGGGCCGGGGCCGCGCCGCCGGTGGGCCCGGTCAGGATGGGCCGCGTGGCGGGCGGGGCGCCGTCGCCGCCGGCCGGCGGCCCCGACGCGGCCTGGCGCTTGCGGATGAGGTTGTTCTGCGCGGCGGAGACCATGGCGCCCAGCGCGTGCTTGAAGCCGTCCGCCTCGACGCGGAGCTTGAACTGGGCGTCGAGGGCGCCGCGCGAGGCCTTGCGCTCGAAGACCTCGGTGACCTCCTTCCACAGGGCGTGCTCGTCGCGCTCGGACGGCGGGTGGCAGGGCACGAGGACGCCGGTGGCCGGGTGCTCGGTGCGGTCGAACTCCTGCAGCTGCCCCCGGTGCGCCTGCGCCGTCGCGCTCCACGCGTCGACCAGCAGGATGGTCACCTGGTCGTCCCGCCAGGCGCGCTGGAGCTGGCGGACGAGCCCGGTGCCCAGTTCCTGGTAGCCGGTGCCGTAGCCCTGCGCGGTGACGATCCGCTGCGCCTGCTGGTACAGGGGGTACTCCTCCTGCGGGTGGTAGGGGTTCCAGTCGAGCCCGCTGGTCCCGTAGTACGGGGTTTCGCGCCGGTGTTCCGGGGCGCTCGTCCGGGTGCCCGCCGCGACGAAGAAGCGCACGCTGCTCCCGGGGCGGGTGGGCTCGGCGCGCGGCTGGAACGACAGCGGCTCATGAGCCAGCTGGATGGGGTGGGCGGGCAGCGGGAAGTCCTCGCGGACCACGTCGATGACCCGCTGGGCGATCAGCTCGACGGCCGTCCTGTACTCCTCGCCGGTGCGGCCCTGCTGGACGATGCGCTGGAGTCCCGCGTCGGCGTACCAGCCGCCGAAGCCCTCCGTCAGGTACTGGATGTGACCGACTTCCTGCGGCACTTCGACGGGCTGCCACAGCACGGGTATCAGCGGCGAGGCCTCGCGGCCGGGGTGCCGCCCGGCGCGGCGCATCATCACGCCCGCCTCGCGGGAGCACCACGAACTGCGGAAGTAGGCCGGCGAGTACAGCGACACCATGGAGCGGCAGGTGCCCAGCGCGCGGGCCAGGCTCTCGCTCCAGTACTCGCCGATCCGGATCGAGCTGTTGTCCCTGAACCCGACCGGCACCTGCGCGTTCCCGCTGGTCTTCTCGATGATCACGGCGCACAGGTCCTCGTAGAACTGGCGCACGTACGCGTCTTTGTCGTCCACCCTGGCGTAACTCAGGAAGAAGTACGGCCCCACCCGCGTCCCCTCCACGGCTGCAGCAATCCGATGTCAGGACTCACCGCGCTCCTGGATGAGGGGCATACCCCGGCCGGTGTCCGGCTACCTCCCCGAAGCCGAACCAGCCCGACGCGCAGTCACGTTCTGGCCAGAACCCGGCTACGCCTCGCTCCACGACAGGATCGTCCGCCGCAACTCTGACACGAACTCCCGCCCCTCAGTAGTGAGTTCACCACATTCGAGCAGCGTCTCGGCCGCTTCGAGGGTAGGCCCGCGCCAGTGCGCGTACTGCTCCCGGGCGTACGTCCCGCGCTCCGTCCGCCAGAAGTCGGAAACGCCCAGATGGGCATAGGTCCCCTGCAACAGGGCCCCGGTCGGCCGGAGGTCGGCCCGCCAGGGCGCGTGGAAGCGCTTTCCCGAGTCGGGCCCGTGCAGCGGTACGAGATCGAGCAGCGCCCCCAGCTGGACGTGCAGGAACTCGTGGACCAGCGCCAGCGCCAGCCGCTCCGGGCTCTCCGGGAGCGACACCCCGACGGCACCGTAGCCGCGGCGCACCGCCGACGAGACGCTCGTCCCGTCGGGCCGGGGGCTGAGCGGGACCAGCGTCGTCAGCCCCGCGCCCACCGCGTCGGCGTACCAGCGGTGCCGCGTCACCAGCACCCGCCAGGCCCCGGCCAGCATCGCCTCCCAGCGGCGCACCACGTCGGCGGCGAGCGGCCCGGGCACCGGGTCGCCGTGCGCGCCCCGGTAGGGGCCGCGGTCGTCGATCCGCAGCGTCAGGACCCGGCCCTCGGCCTCCACCCTCACCAAGTGTCCCTGCCCGCGCAGGACTTGACCGAGGCCGTCGAGCCAGGGCGGCGCCCCGTCGCCCCCGTGCAGCGCTTGCAGGCACTCGGCCGCCCACAGGTCCACGTACGGCGCGAGCAGCAGTTCCTCCCACTGCCTGCGGGAGAGCCGGCGCACCTGCTCCAGCTCCTCGAACGTCTCCGCCAGCCGCGCCTCGCGCACCGCCTCGGGGTGCCGCTCCTCGGCGGCCCTGCGCACGGCCCCCAGCATCAGGCGGCGCTTGCTCAGCTGACCGGCCCGCAGGACGGAGACGGCCTCCGCGCCCCCGCGCCCGCGGGCGATCGCGAGGAACCGGTCCCTCGGAATGAGGTGCGGCTGGGTCATCGCGCTCCCGCTCCCTGCATCTTGCGTTCCCGCAGCGCCGCGACGTCCCGGCCGAGGGCGTCCCGGATGTGGGCGATGAGAACCGCCATGTCCTGGCAGTACACGGTGGGCTGGACGAACGGCTCGGCCGCCCCGGCCCGGTACCGGTGGGCGTGCAGGCCCCCGCCGCAGATCCGCTCCAGCGCGCAGTCACCGCACACCTTCGCGCGCGGCGGCGGGACGAAGGCAGGATGGCGGGTGACCTCGTCGAAGGAGTTCCGGACGACGTCGAGGCCGGTGGCGGCCGCACCGTCGTAAGCGATCTTGAGGCTGTCGGCGAGTTCCAGCGTGCCGTCCGTCTCCACCACGACCAGGTCGGCCGCACCGGTCCCGACCAGCTCGCTGGCGGCCCGCCCGCCGAGGATCAGCATGATCAGCTCCTCGAAGAGCCGGATGCCGGTCTCCCGCCGGGGCGCCCGGTACCAGCGGTCGAAGACCGCGCAGAGCCAGTCGGCGTACGGCGTGGGGGTTCCGCCCGGCACCGGCGGGGCCGCGGGCGGCGTGCCGCCCGGCAGCCCGGGCGGCGGAGCGCTCCAGTTGCCGTGCGGCAGCAGCAGGTCCATCCGCGGGGGCTCCAGATCGAGCAGCGCCTCGTAGGTCTCCACGGGCTCGCTGGCCAGGTCGACGGTGCACAAGACCCCCGCGTACAAGGGCTTGTTGGGCTCCGCGCGCAGCGCCGCGATCCCCTCGACGACGCTGCGGTGGCTGCCGCGGCCGTCGCCGAAGCGGCGGTTGCGGTCGTGGTCGCGGGCGCTGCCGTCGACGCTGACCCCGACGCGCACCCCGTGGTCGCGCAGGACCCGGAGGATCTCCGGGTCACGGAGCAGGATCCCGTTCGTCTGAAGCCACAACGAGGCCCGGTCACCCAGGGCCCCGCGCAGGACGCGCAGGGTCTCGTCGAGGTGACGGGAACCCACGAGGAGCGGCTCCCCCCCGTGCAGAATGACCGAAAACGCATCCCCGCCACGCTGGTACTCGGCGATCCTTTCGGCCGTGCGCCGGACCGTCGAGGACTCCATGCGCCGCGGTTTCGCCCGCCAGCTCTGATCCGCTGCTTCGTACACGTAACAGTACGAACACGAAAGGTTGCACCGGCCGTGCAGCTTCAGCAGAAACTGACGGAGGATCACGACCCCTGCCGAACCGCTTCTGCCAGTGCCGAACCGAACGCCGATACCGGCTCGCACGAGGGATGCAGGGCGTCGTCCCGCAGTCGGGCCACCATCGCACCGAATACCGTGTCGGGCAGCTCGGCCAGCTCAGCATCACTCAGATCGCCGACATCAGCCAGGATCGAGACCAGCGGGGCGGGCGAATTGATCGTGTCCATGATCCCCTTACCATTCGCTTTGAGCGGAGCATATAGCAGAGAGTGACCGTACGCACACGCGAACACGACCAGCCATCTGCGTGCCACGCGGCCACAGCGGCACCCGCCCCGGCCGACGCCCGGCCGGGAGCACGACTCCGCCCATGCGTGGCTTGACCCACGGGGGCGCACCTGACTGCAAAGCGACGGGATCACGGTCCTCGATTGGTACACGCGCCCGCAAAGGGGCGGCGTTCACTCGAAGTTGACGCATGGACCACGCACTCGGCGATGGTGGGGCAGCGCCGACGGGTCCTTCAACTGGGCAGAAGAATATGCGACTTGGGCATAGATCATACGGTGATCGGAAGAGGCCGCCTCGAAGTTGAGCCAGCCGTCCGCGCCACAGGTCCGCGCGACCGGGCTCGATCAGCGATTGATCTCCGCCCCCGCACCCCCCAGAATCTGCCCATGCAGCGCCTCTCCCTCCTCGTCCTGCGCGCCGGCATCGTCGCCGCGGTCCTGCTCGGCCTCTTCGGCCAGATCGTCGTCATCCCCACGACGGCGGCGGACGAGGTAGACCGCTTCCCGCCGTACGCACCGCTCGCGGTGCCGTACGTGACCGTGGCGATCCTCGGGGTCGCGTGCGTCCAAGTCGCCCTGGGCGCGCTGTGGATGCTGCTGTCGCTCGTGGAGCGCGGGACCGTGTTCAGTTCGCGGGCCCTGCGCTGGGTCGACCTCATCATCGGCGCCTCGGTCGCCGCCACGCTCCTCACGCTCGGGGTCGCCGGGCACCTGGCGCTCGCCTCCGTCCCGTCCCCCGGCGACGGCATGGAGGTGCTGGGGGCGCTCGGCCTGGCCCTCGCGGGCGTCGGCGCGGGCGCGGGGCTCGCGCTGCTGCTCGTCATCGGGCGCGGCCTGCTGCGCAGGGCCGCCGACCTCCAGGGCGCCGCGAGCACGACCTGAGTCAACGCACCTCAGAAGGGCGTGAGTTGGAGTCGGCTTTCGCACATCCGGCCGTGCAGGTCCCCCACTCGGGCGATATCATCCCCAACTCCCCCGGCCTGATTTGACCTTGCCACCAGTGTGAGCCTTCTACGGTCTGCGGCATGGAGAACGACGAGACGGTACGGTCCCTGGTCCAGCGGTCCGTTGACGGCCCCCGGGACCTGACCCTCACCACCGGCCCGACCCCGGCCCCGGCGACTACCTGGTCCGCGTCGGCGCGGCCGGGGTGAACTTCGCCGACGTGATGCAGACCCGCGGCACCTACGCGAACGGCCCCCGAGCCCCCTACACCGCGGGCTTCGAGGCCGCCGGGGAGATCGTGGCCGCGGGCCCCGGCGTCGCCGACCCGCTCCCCGTCGGCACCCACGTGGTCGGCGTCGGGCCGGGGGCCTTCGCCGGGTACATGGCCATGCCCGCGGCGGGAGCCGTCCCGGTGCCCGCGGGCTGGAGCGACGCCCAGGCCCTCGGGCTCGTCCTGAACTGGGCCACCGCCCTCGCCGCGCTGCGGCCGCTGGGCCGGGTGCGCGAGGGCGAGACCGTCCTGGTGCACGCCGCCGCGGGAGGCGTCGGCCAGGCCGCGGTGCGGCTGGCCAAGCACTACGGGGCGCGCGTGGTCGCCACCGCCTCCCCGGCCAAGCACGTCACCGTACGCGCCCTGGGCGCCGACCTCGTGGTGGACGGCCGCCACCCGGACCTGGCGGGTGAACTGGCGCGCCTGACCGGTGGCGTGGACCTGGTCCTGGAGTCGGTGGGCCGGGCCACGTTCGCCGCGAGCCTGGCGGCGGCCCGGCCCTTCAGCGGGCGGGTGGTGGTGTACGGCGCGGCCTCCGGGGAGGCCAGCGTCAGCACGTACGACCTGGTCTTCACCCACCAGGTGCAGCTCAAGGGCCTGCACATCGGGACGCTCGCCGCCGCGGCCCCCGGTGTCTTCGGCGAACTGCTCGACGAACTGCGCCGGCTCATCGACCTCGGCGTCTACCCGCCGGGCACGCCCGAGGTGCACCCCCTGGCGGACGGGCCCCGCGTCCTCGCCGCGCTGGAGGAGGGGCGTACGGAGGGGAAGCTCGCCCTCGACCCCTGGAGCTAGGGAGTGTCCTCACCGGGGCGCCCGGCGGTCCGTTCGGCCCAGGTCCGGTCGCCCCGGGGCCCCGGGGCGCGTACCTGTGGAGGGCAGGCGCGCACCCGCGCCTCGACGCGGAAAGGGGCTCCCATGCGGCGCGCGAACCTGACCCGGGGCCTCGGCTCCCTCGTCCTCGCCGGTGTCCTGGCCGGGACCGCCGTCCCGGCCGGGGCGGTGAGCGGTGTCAACGGGTCGGCCGCCCGGTGCTCCGCCGACACCGGCCCCTACCAGTGGCAGCTGGAGAAGCGCCTGGGACTGCGCCAGGACGGGCGGATGTCCCCCGCCGACTGCCTGGCCGTCCAGAAGCTCCAGCGGCGCCTGGGCATCACGCCCGCCAACGGCTACCCGGACCTGCGCACCTACCGGATGCTGCTGGTCGACGACGTGAAGCGGAACCCCAACGCCAGGAAGCGGTGCCCCGTCCGCGCGTACCGCGTCACCTGCGTCGACCTGTCGCGGCAGATCCTGTGGGTGCAGAAGGGCTCCAAGGTCGTCTTCGCACCGGTGCCGGTGCGCTCGGGACGCCCCGGCCTGGAGACCCGCACTGGCTGGCAGCGCGTCTACCAGAAGAACCGGACGTTCTTCTCCACCCTCTACGCCAACGCCCCCATGCCGTACGCGCAGTTCTTCAACGGCGGGCAGGCGCTGCACGGCACCTACAAGGACCTGTTCGTGTCCGGCTCCGGCGGGTGCGTCAACCTGTACGTGAAGGACGCCGCCCGGCTCTTCCGGCTGCTCGGCGTCGGCGACCGGCTCTACGTGTTCGGCCGCAAGCCCGTTCCCCGCGCCCTCCCGCACGCAGCGGACCGCCGCGAGGCCGTCGAGGACGCGCTGGTCGCGGAGGGCTTCGGGTCGCACGGCGTACCGGTCGGACAGGACTGAACGGACGGGAAGCGGGGGCGGGACCGAACGGTCTCCGGGGGAGCGCCCGGCGGGCAGGACCGACAAGGACCCCGGGGGAGGGTCCGGCCGCGTCAGCCCTTGCGGATGCGTGCCGCGAGGAGCGCCACGTCGTCCTCCGCCGGGGCCGCCGCGAGCCGGGAGAGCACCGCGTCCAGGAGCCGGTCCAGCGGCTCCGCCGGGTCCAGCGGGAGCGCGCCGAGCTCGGCGAGGGCCTGGTCGATGTCCTCGTCGCGGCGCTCCACCAGGCCGTCGGTGTACAGCAGCAGCGCGGCCCCGGGCGGCAGGGCGACGGTCACCGGTTCGTACGGTTCGAAGCCGGCGCCCAGCGGCGGGCCCACGCTCACCTCGGCCACCAGCCGCCCCCGCGCGCCCTGTTCGACCAGGAGCGGCGGCAGGTGGCCCGCGCTCGCCATCGTCGCGGTGCCGGCCACCGGGTCGACGGCGGCCACCAGGCAGGTCGCCAGGCGCTCCAGGTCCAGGGTCTGCGCGACCGCGTCGGCGCGGGTGAGGACCTGGTCCGGGGCCAGCCCCTCGAAGACCAGGGTGCGCAGCGTCGCCCGGTACTCGGCCATCGTGGCGGCGGCGTCCAGGCCGTGGCCCATCACGTCGCCGACGACCAGGACCGTCGTGCCGCCGGGCAGTCCGATGGTGTCGTACCAGTCGCCGCCGACCTCCGCGCCCGAACCGGACGGCAGGTAGCGGCTGGCGCACTCCACGTCGGCGTGCGGCACGGTGCGGGAGCTGAGCAGGGCGCGCTGCAGGACGACGGCGGTGTCGCGCTGGCGGGTGTAGCGCTGGGCGGCGTCGATGCTGCTTGCGGCCCGCCGCACCACCTCGCTGACCAGGGCCACGTCCTCCTCGGAGAACGGGGCGTCGTCGTCCGCCCGGGCCAGGCCCACCACGCCGACGATGTCGTGCCCGGCCGAGAGCGGCACGTAGCAGCCGGAGTGCAGGCCGAGGCGGCGGTAGATCCCGGCGCGCACGTCGTTCACGTACAGCCGCTGCTGGGCGGGCTCCTCGGGCCGGTTGAGGACGACGGCGCGCTGCTCGTCCAGGCAGCGGGCCGCGGCCGACTCGGCCTGCACCTCGATGAGGGCGCCCGGGGTGCCGACGTAGTGCCCGATGCGCTGCAGCCCCCGGGTGGCGCTCAGCGCCAGGCGGCGCATCCGCAGCGGGCCCGGCGGCGGGGGCAGCCGCTCGAACTCGACGACGTCCACCACCGCCACGTCCGCCAGCTGGGGCACCAGGACCTGGGTCAGCTCCTCGCAGGTGCGCTGCACGTCCAGCGTGGTGCCGATCCGGGTGGCGGCCTTGTCGAGCAGGGCCAGGCGCCTGCGGGCGCGGTCGAGGGTCTTGCGGATGACCCGGTCGCTGGTGATCTCCAGGATCAGCGCGGCGACGCCGACGGGCTCGCCGTCGGGGCTGGTCAGGCGGTGGTAGGCGTTGTGCCACCAGCGCGGGCCGCCGGGGTGGTCGGAGTGGGTGGTGCCGGAGACGGTGAGGGCGCGCGGGCGGCCGTCGCGCAGGACGGCGGACAGGACCTGTTCGATGTCCTCGACGTTGATGTCGGGCACGACCTCGCCGACCCGGCGGCCCAGGTGCTCGGCGACGGTGCGGCCGTTCAGCGCGGCCAGGGCGTCGTTGACGTACCGGAAGCGGTAGCCGGCGTCGAGGACGGCCATGCCGATGTCGGCCCGGTCCAGGACCTGGCGCACCGTCCGGTAGTCGCGCACCAGCGGTTCGAGGCCGTCGGGGCGCGCGTCGGCGGGCAGGGCCTCGATCCAGGCCAGGACGGCGCGCGCCTGCTGCTCGGTGAGCACGCCTGCGGCGAGCTCCGCGCGTTCGTCCTCGACTGCCATGCCGTCATGGTCACACCCCGGCCGCCGCTCAGCTAGGCGGCGGGCCCGGCCGGGGAGGAGACGTGCGCCACCGGGGAGCACCGCGCGGGGGCACGGGCCGCGCTCAACGCTCCCGGTTGAGGGCGTCCACCGCGCCCTTCGCGTCGCCGATCGTCGCGAAGTCGACCGCCACCAGGTTCACCGGCCTGCCCCGCTCGCGCGCGCAGCGCCGGGCCCGCTCCAGGATGAACGCGCGGGTGTTGACGACCGCCGCGTCCAGGCGGCTGCCGCCCTGGTCGGTGATGAAGTGGTTGAGCAGGAACAGGCGCTTGCCCTCGCCGCCCCGGTGCGGGACGCACGACATCTCGCCCGGCGCCCCGAAGGCGTACGGGGTCTCCATGCCGTAGCGGTAGAAGTTGCGGTACCAGGGAGCGGGCCCGTCGGCGTTCTCCGCGAACACCACCAGGCGGCGGCCCGAGCGCACCATCTCCCCCAGCGTCGGCCAGGGCCGGGCCGGGTCGGCGGCGGGCGTGAACAGCAGCCGCTCCAGGCCCGCCCGCCGGAAGGCGTCGCGGGTCTGCTCGCCGGTCACCGAGTCCTCGACGACGAGCGTGAGGACCTCGCCGGGGTGGGCGTCCAGCCAGGTCCCGATCCGCCGCAGCGTCTCCACCAGCGGGACCGCCCCGGCCCGGCACACCCCGTGGCACAGCCACAGGCCGGGGCGCGGCGGGTTGGCGCGCGCGACGAGGGAGGTGATCCGCTCCTTGAGGTCCGCCGGGATGTCCGCCTCCGCCAGGCGCCCGGCGACCTCCTCGGGCTTCTCCCAGGTGTACGTGTCGATCAGCAGGGCGCGCGCTCCCGCGTCCAGCTGGGCGACGATGCCGGGGTCCTGCAGCGGCCCGATGAACCGGTCCTGCGTCGTCGACATCGCGTTGTGCGTCGCCACCACCGCGACCTCGTCGTAGCGCTTGCCGCACAGCGCCGCCGAGCCCAGGCACAGGTCCCGCGCGTCCTTGCCCGCGACCGCCGGCACCAGCACCGCGCCCGCCAGCGCCAGTACGGTCACGGCCCCCGCGCCGACCGCGACGGCGGCCGTACGGCGACGGGCGGGCCAGCCCCCGGCGCGCCGGGCGAGCACCCGCTCGTACAGCACCGTGCCGCCCCACAGCAGCAGCCCCGCCACCACCGGCAGCGCCGCCGTCAGCAGCCCCACCGCGCCGAGCCCGTCACCCGCGGCGCCCCGCAGGTCCTCGACGAGGGTGCGCAGCGAGGACGGCCAGGCCGCGGGCGGATCGGCCGCCAGGTCGCGCAACTGCCACCACAGCAGCGCCACCACGGCCGCCGCGAGCAGCCCGCCGGCGAGCAGGCCCGCGCCCACCCGGCGCAGCCGCACCGGCCAGGTCCGCGACCCGGTCAGGACCAGGACGGCCACCGCGGCGAGCCCGAGGAGCACGGCCCCCGTCTGCACCGTGCCCAGCGCGAGCCGGGTGAACGCCCTGATCCGGTTCACCGTCGACAGGTCGTACCCGGCCGCCGCCAGGTCAGGCACCACGTTCCAGTGCCCTCCGTCGGTGAGCCCGCCGAGGTCCGCGGCGGCGCCCTCCGCGCGGTCGCCCAGCGCGTAGGGGCCGACGGCCGCGAGCGCCGACGCCACGTCCCCGGTCGCCAGCGCGGCCTCGACCTGCGGGCGCAGCCCCTCCCGCTCCTTCTCCGGCACGGCCCTCACCAGCCAGTCCGCCGCCCGCGCGGCCTGCTCGCCCTCCAGCGCCAGCTCCGGCAGCACGTCCGGGCGGCGCCCCGCCGCCAGGTCGTCGAGCGCGGCGCCCAGTTCGCGTACGAAGCCGGGGAAGTCGGGTGCGTCGCGGCCCTGCACGGAGGCGACCAGGTCGCCCAGGTAGATCTCGGCGAGGCCGCCGATGTTCGTGAGCACCGGCCGCAGGTCCACGGTGAGGCGCAGCGGCTGCTCGTCGCCGCGCAGGTAGCCGACCGCGTGCCCGATCTGCTCGTCCACCAGGGTGCGCAGGGTGGAGGGCGGCAGGACGTTCTTCAGGTTCGCCGTCACCTGTGCCTGCGGCACGGGCAGCCGGCCCAGCAGGTCGCGCGTCACGCGCGCGGTGGCGGGGTCGACCAGCACCTCGTCGTACAGCCGCTCGTAGGCGTCCTGCTCGTCCAGGACCGCCTGGTAGAACGGCCGGCTCAGGAGCGTGGCGCGGGCCGTCCCGGCGAGCACCAGGAACAGTACGGACAGCGCGAGCACGGCACAGGCGACGGGCGGGAGCCATCGCGCGCGATGACTGTCGGGAGCGGGGCTGTCGGAAGCGGGGCTGTCGGGCACGGTGTGCTCGGGCCCGGTGTGCTCAGGCCCGGTGCTGTCACGCCCGGTGTGCTCGGGCGTGGTGCCCTCCGGCCCGTAGCCCTCCGGCCCGGTGCTGTCGCTCATTGGACGATCATCGGGCGCCGGGGCGTGGCCCGCCATGCGGGCGGTGACGGGGAGGCAGGGGTGCGCTGGAGAGGTGGGCGGGGGTGCGCTGTGGCGGCGGGAGGGGTGGGTGTGCCGGGGCAGGATCGGCGGGGCGTCGCTCGCGTGGCGGGGATCACCGAGGCGGCCTAGCGTGATCCGGGGGCTCGGAAGCGGAGGAGTCCGTCGACATGGACCGACGTACACGCGAAGCCGCAGGCGACAGCCGTTCCCTGAGGGTGGCGGGCTGGGCAGCGGCGGCGGCACTGGTCACCGGGATCGCCGCACTGCTCGGCCTGCGGTCCTCGCCACGACGGCGCGCGGCGCGCGGAGGGCTCCCGCCCTCCCCCGGCCCGCTGCCGTCACGGGAACCGTCGGACGCCCTGTTCACGACGTCGTCCGCGGCGTCGGGGGACAGGCGTTCCACGGCCGCGTCCGGGGCGGCGGAACTCGCCGACCGGGTCGCGGCGGTACGGGCCGCGGCACCCGGAGCCGCGTCGGCCGCGCACTCCGGGTACGGCTCCGGAGCCGTACCCCCGGCCGCCCAGGCCTCCCCGGACCCCGGCTCGACGCTCGCGGCCTCCCGGCTCGCCACGCTCGAAGCGGAACGGGACGAGGCGGGGAGCGGCGACGAGGGAGACCGGGCGGACCGGGAGGCGGGCCGGGACGTGAAGGCGCCGCCGCCGTCCTCCCCGGCCCCCGCGGCGCACTCGGGCGCCGCGCACGAGCACCGCTGGCTGGTCCTCGGCGTCATCGCGCTCGCCCAGCTGATGGTCGTCCTGGACGCCACGATCGTGAACATCGCGCTGCCCTCGGCCCAGCAGGAGCTCGGCTTCTCCGACGGCAACCGGCAGTGGATCGTCACCGCCTACGCCCTCGCCTTCGGCTCCCTGCTGCTGCTCGGCGGCCGGATCGCGGACCTGGTGGGGCGCAAGACGGTGTTCCTCGTCGGACTCGTCGGCTTCGCCGTCGCCTCGGCGCTGGGCGGCGCGGCACCCAACTTCAGCGTGCTGGTGATCGCACGCGCCCTGCAGGGCCTGTTCGGCGCCCTGCTGGCGCCCGCCGCGCTGTCGCTGCTGACCACGACGTTCACCGACCCCCGCGAGCGCGCCAAGGCGTTCGGCATCTACGGTGCCGTGGCCGGCGCGGGCGGCGCGGTCGGCCTGCTGCTCGGCGGTCTGCTCACCGAGTACCTGGACTGGCGCTGGTGCCTGTACGTGAACCTGGCGTTCGCGCTCGTGGCGTTCCTCGGCGGACTGCGGCTGCTGCACCCGGGCGCCCCGGCGGACCGGCCCAAGCTCGACATCCCCGGTACCGTGCTGGTCTCCGGCGGACTGTTCTGCGTGGTGTACGGCTTCTCCAACGCCGAGACGCACGGCTGGCGTTCGCCCCTGACCTGGGGCTTCCTCGCCGGTGGCGCGGTCCTGCTCGTCGCGTTCGCCTGGTGGCAGACGCGCGCCACGCACCCGCTGCTCCCGCTGCGCGTGGTCCTCGACCGGGACCGGGGCGCGTCCTACCTCGCCATGTTCATCTCCGGCGCGGGCATGTTCGGCGTGTTCCTGTTCCTGACGTACTACCTCCAGCAGATGCTGCGCTACACGCCGGTGAAGACCGGTCTCGCCTTCATGCCCATGGTCGCGGTGATGATCGTGGTGTCGGTGATCGTGCAGAACAGCGTGGTGCACCGGGTCGGCGCCAAGCCGATCGTGCCCCTCGGCATGGGCCTGGGCGCGGCGGGCATGGCCTGGATGACCGCGCTGGACGCCACCAGCTCCTACGCCGCGCACGTGCTGCCGCCGCTGCTCATCACCGGCGCGGGCATGGCCCTGATCTTCGCCCCGGCGATGAGCCTGGCCACCGCGGGCGTGGCGGCGCACGACGCGGGCGTGGCCTCGGCGATGGTCAACACCAGTCAGCAGGTGGGCGGTTCCATCGGCACGGCACTGCTGAACACCCTGGCGACCAGTGCCGCCGCCAACTACCTGCGGGGCAAGCAGCCGACGCCGGACGTGGTGGTCAACTCCCAGCTGCAGAGCTACTCGACGGCGTACTGGTGGTCGGCCGGCTTCTTCCTGGTGGGCCTGCTCTTCACGGTGATCCTCTACCGCAAGGGCCCGCCGACCCCGCACCCGGTGGACGCGGCGCCAGTGGTGGCGCACTGACGTGGGGGCGGGCGGGGGCGGTTCCGGTGGTTGGTGTCGGTGGTCGGGTCGGCGGGCGGTCGGGCGAGGGCGGTCAGGCGAGGGCTTCGCCCGCCCGCCGTACCGTCTCGGCGTGGCCGAGCAGTCCGGGCAGGCCCCCTGAGTGCAGCAGCACGGTCGGCTCCCCCGGGCGGATGTCGCCCTCGCGCACGGCCGCGAACAGGCCCGCCGCGGCGCGCCCGGTGTACACCGGGTCCAGGACCACGCCCTCGGAGGCCGCCACCAGGCGGACCGCGTCCAGGACGGGCGGGTGCAGCGTCGCGTAACCCCGGCCCACCTGGTCGCGCCGCACGCGCAGGGCCCCGGCGGGCAGTTCGTGACCGGTCAGCTCGCCCACGAAGCCCGCGGCGGTGGCGGCGGGGTCGGGGAGCGCGCCGACGTCGACGCCCAGGACGCGCTCGGGGCCGAGGGCGGTGACGAGCCCCGCCATGGTGCCGCCGGAGCCCAGGGCGGTCACCATGTGCCGTACGTCCGGGAGTTGGGCCAGCACCTCGCGGCCGGCCTCCTGGTAGCCACGTGCGCCGAGGGCGCTGGACCCGCCGAACGGCACGAGGTAGGGGCGGGCGCCGCTTCCGGCCAGCGCGGCGCAGGTCTCCTCGGCCGCCGCGGTCAGGTCAGCCGCGCCCGCCGCGCCGTCGACCCAGGTGACGCGGGCGCCCAGGAGGGCGTCGAGGACCAGGTTCCCGGCGACGGGGTGGGCGTCGGCGGGGCCCGGGAGCACCAGGACGACGTCGAGTCCGGCGCGCGCTCCGGCGGCGGCGGTGAGGCGGGCGTGGTTGCTCTGCGGGCCACCGGTGGTGACGAGGGTGTCGGCGCCCCGGGACAGCGCGTCGGCGACGAGCCACTCCAGCTTGCGCACCTTGTTGCCGCCGCCACCGAGGCCGGTCAGGTCGTCGCGCTTGAGGTACAGGTCGCCGGCGCCGAGGCCCAGGGCCACGGCGAGGCGGGGCACGGGCTCCAGCGGCGTGGGCCACACCGACAGCGTCAACTTCTCCGGCACCCCGGGGCTCCTCTCGTACTGCCTGCCTGATGCTTGCTGCTCGCCGTGCTCGCGTTCGGGGGAACTCGTGCCTGGTCAGCCTCGCACACGCGGGCGGAAGCAGGCGGAGGCAGCCGGGAGCCGGTCGGCGGCGCGCGGGGGCACGGATCCCGAGTCCGCGTCCCGTCATACGAGATGGACCGGTCCACATGACGGACCAAGGTTGTCCGCAGCCGCCCGGGCGGAAAAGATACGGCCATGTCACCCGCCCTGGTATCCCGTCGCCACGTGGACCTCCTGCGTGTCTCGACGATGCTCTGTCGGGCCATTTCCCGCCGTGCGCACGGCTGTTGACGCACCACCGTCGACGTACTGCCACTGACGCACCGCTGCTGACGCCCACCCAGCCGCCTCCACGGCGCTGACCCCGCGTCACCGGCGGCTTCCCGCGGACACGCTGCCCGCCGCTCGGGCGGCCGCGCGACTCCCTCCGGGCCGCCGTCGAGTCGTAGGCCGTCACACGCACCTCGCGCGCGAACCTCGCGTCCCGGCCCGCAGCACCCCCATCTTTTCTTTTCCGCATCCCGCACTGCGGCCCGGACCGCGCACCGCGCACAGTCCGCGCACGGTCCGGCCCATCGAGGCACAACGAGGTTTCCCCATGTCCGACATACCGCTCCTGCACTGGTTCCTCCCCACCGGCGGGGACGGACGCGACCCCGGAGGCGTCACCGCCGTGCAGGGGCGCAGCGCGTCGGCCACCCGGCGCCCTGCCGACGTCGGCTACCTGGCCCAGGTCGCGCGCGCGGCCGAACAGGCCGGTTTCCACTCGCTCCTGACGCCGGTGGGCCTGGGCTGCGTGGACCCCTGGATCCTCACCTCGGCACTCGCCCAGCACACCGAGCGCATCGGCTTCCTGGTCGCCTTCCGCGCCGGACTCGCCAGCCCGGTCCTGCTGGCCCAACAGGCGGACGCCTTCCGGCGGTTCGCGGGAGGCAGGTTGCGCCTGAACGTGGTCACCGGCGGCGACGCGGCCGAACAGCGCGCCTACGGCGACCACCTGGGGCGCGAGGAGCGCTACGCCCGCACGGACGAGGTCATGTCCGTGCTGCGCGACCTCCTCCAGGGCAAGCGCGTCGACCTCGCCGGGGAGCACGTGCACGTCGAGGGGGCCCAACTGAGCGACCCGAGCGTCGAGTTCCCCGTACCCCTGTACTTCGGTGGCGCCTCGCCCGCGGCCGAGGCGGTGGCCGCGCGCCGGGCCGACGTACAGCTGATGTGGGGCGAACCCCCGGCGGCCCTCGCCGAACGCATCGCCCGGCTCCGCGGGCGCGCCCCCGGCCTGCGGTTCGGCCTGCGGCTGCACGTCATCGCCCGCGACACCGCCGACGAGGCCTGGGCGGAGGCCGACCGCATCCTGGCCGGCCTCGACCCCGAGGCCGTGCGGGCCAGCCAGGAGCGGTTCGCCGCCATGGAGTCGACCGGGCAGGCCCGGATGACCGCCCTGCACGGCGGCTCCACGGACCCGGAGCGACTGGTCGTGGCACCCAACCTGTGGGCCGGTATCGGCCTCGTACGGGAAGGAGCGGGCACCGCGCTCGTGGGCTCGCACGACGAGGTGGCCGCCCGGCTCCACGAGTACCACGCCCTGGGCATCGACGAGTTCATCCTGTCCGGCTATCCGCACCTGGAGGAGGCCTACCGCGTCGGCGAGGAGGTCGCGCCCCGGCTGCGCGCGCTCGTGACGGACGGCCGGGGAAAGCGGGCCACGGCGTGAGCGGCGGAGTGAGCACGCGCAAGAGCGAGCCGGAGCCCGCCGCGCTCGACACGCCTCCCGCACCCGCCCCGCCCGCGAAGGTGCCGGCCGCCGCCGCGCCGCCCCGCCGTGGCGCCGCTCTGCGCTGGATCGCGCTGCGCGCGCTCGCGCTGGCGGTGCTGCTCGGCGCGTGGCAGGCGGTGGTCGCGGCCGAGGTCTGGCCGCGGGTGCTCGTACCGTCGCCGGCGGAGGTCTGGCACCAGTTCGTCCTCGCGTCCACCGTGCACGACGGGGTGCGCGGCTACAGCGGCCACCTGCTGATCGAGCACCTGGGGGTCAGCCTGCGGCGCATCGGAATCGGCACGGGGTACGCCGCGCTGGCCGGCATCCCGCTCGGCCTGCTCATCGGAGCGGTACGGCCGATCGCGGTGGTACTGGAACCGGCCGTGACCTTCCTGCGCACCCTGCCTCCGCTGGCGTACCTGTCACTGCTGGTCATCTGGTTCGGCATCGACGAGTCACCGAAGATCTGGCTCCTGGTGATCGCCGCACTGCCCCCGATCGCCGCCGCCACGGCCGCCGCGGTACGCGCGGTCCCCGGCGACCTGGTCGAAGCGGCCAGGGCCCTGGGAGCACGGCCGGTGTCCTTGCTGCTCTCGGTGCGACTGCCCGCAGCCCTCCCGGAGATCCTGACGGGCGTGCGGATCGCGGTGGGTGTCGCGTACACCTCGGTCGTCGCCGCCGAGACGGTCAACGGGGTGCCGGGCATCGGCGGAATGATCCGCGACGCCCAGCGCTACAACCAGACGGCGGTGGTCGTGGTGGGGATTCTCGCCATCGGTCTCTCCGGCATCCTGCTCGACGCCGCCCTCCGCCTGGCCGAACGGGGGTTGGTGCCGTGGCGGGGACGCACTTGATGCCTGACGGCTGGCGACCGGCGTCGGACGGCCGGCGACCTGCTGACTTGGTGACTAGCGACAGACAACTGACGGCTGACGGCTATCAGACGTCAGCCGACAGATATCAGCTGATGACTGACAGATGACAGGTAGCAGCTTTCACCCGCACACCTGACAGACGACCGCTGACACCTGACAGACGACAGACGACAGACGACAGAAGTCAGCCGCTGTCATCTCACTTCTGCTCTTCCAACAAGGAGATTCCCCATGTCCCACGGCCCCTCCCGCCGCACCGCACTCCTCACCGCTGTCATCGCACTGACCAGCATCACCGCCACCGCGTGCGGCGGTGACAGCTCAGCTGACAGCGACAAGCCCGGGCACACCACCGTACGCATCGCCTACCAGGCCATCCCCAACGCCGACCTGGTGGTGAAGAACCAGAAGCTGCTGGAGAAGGCGCTGCCCGACGCGGACGTGAAGTGGGTGAAGTTCGACTCGGGCGGCGACGTCAACACCGCCGTCATCGCGGGCGCGGTGGACATCGGTCTCGTCGGGTCCAGCCCTGCCACGAAGGGGCTTTCGGCGCCGCTGAACATCCCGTACAAGGTCCTGTGGATCCACGACCTGATCGGTGACAACGAGGCGCTCGTCGCGAAGAAGCAGATCAGTGACGTGAAGCAGCTCGTCGGCAAGAAGGTGGCCACGCCCTTCGGGTCGACGTCGCACTACTCGTTGCTCGCCGCGCTCGACGCGGCCGGGGTCAAGGCGTCCGACGTGAAGCTCGTCGACCTCCAGCCGCAGGACATCCTGGCGTCCTGGACGCGCGGGGACATCGACGCCGCGTACGTGTGGACGCCCACGCTGACCGAGCTGAAGAAGACCGGCAAGGTGCTGGTCACCAGCCGCGAGGTCGCGGCCAAGGGCAAGCCGACCGCCGACCTGGGCGTGGTGACGAACGACTTCGCCGCCAAGCACCCGGACGTGGTCACCGCCTGGCTGAAGGCCCAGGACCAGGCCGTCGCGCAGACCAAGGCCGACCCGGCGAAGGCGGCGACCTCGATCGGCGCCGAGCTGAACCTCTCCCCCGCCGAGGCCAAGGCGCAGCTGGCCGAGCTGGTGCTGCTGAGCGCCAAGGAGCAGCAGGGGCCGGAGTACCTGGGCAAGCCGGGGGCGCCGGGGAAGCTGGCGGCCAACCTGCGGGACGCGGCGGTGTTCCTGAAGGGGCAGCAGGCCGTGGACGCGGTGCCGGACGCGGGGGCCTTCGAGAAGGCGCTCGCGGTGGAGGAGCTGGCCCGTGCCGCGCGGTGACGTCGGGGCCGGGACCGAGGACCGTACGGGCGTCCGGGCCGGGGCCGACATCGAGCTGGAGTCGGTGAGTGTCCGGTACGGACGGGCGAAGGCGGCGGTGACCGCGGTCGAGGACGTGTCCCTGACCGTGGAGCCGGGTGAGTTCGCGGTGTTGATGGGGCCGTCGGGTTGCGGCAAGACGACGTTGCTGCGGGTGGTCGCGGGCTTCGAGCGGGCGGCCGAGGGGACGGTACGGGTGGGCAGGGCGACCGGCATCGTGTTCCAGCAGCCGCGTCTGTTCCCGTGGCGCACCGTGGGCGGCAACATCGCCTTCGCACTCGCCCGGCACGGTGTGCCGCGCGCTGAACGAGCGCCCCGTGTCGAGGAGTTGCTGGAGCGGGTCGGGCTCGGGGGGACGGCGCGGCGGCGGACCTGGGAGCTGTCCGGTGGTCAGCAGCAGCGGGTGGCCATCGCCCGCGCGCTGGCGACGGACCCTCAGATTCTGCTGATGGACGAGCCGTTCGCGGCGCTGGACGCGATCACGCGGGAGCGCCTGCAGGAGGAGGTGCGGGTGTTGGCCGCTTCTTCCGGGGCGACGGTGCTGTTCGTGACGCACTCCGCCGAGGAGGCGGCCCTGCTGGGGACTCGTGTCCTGGTGATGGCGGCCGGTCCGGGACGGATCGTGGCCGAGGTGCCGGTGCCGTGGGGGCGGGACGCGGACCCGGCGGAGTTGCGCGGGTCGGCCGAGTTCGCGGCCGTACGGGCTGAGCTGGCGGGGGTGATGCGGGCGGAGCCGGGCCGCTAGCGCCTACCCGGCTCCGTGGCGTGGGCCTCTGCCCCTGCCCCAGCCCCCACCGCGATCTCGTTTCCGACGCTCACGCCACTCCCCCCGCGCCCGCGCCTTCCCCTCCCCCGGCCAACGCCCCGTGCAGGAACAGCTCCACGATCTCCTCCGTGCTCAGCGGCTCCGGCGCACCGGAGCGGCCCGCGCCCATGAGCATGAACTGGAACGCGTCCGCCAGCCGTTCCGGCGACAGGCGCAGCCTCTCCCTCTCCGGCTCGAAGAGCCTGGCGAGGGCGGCGCGGGGCGCGGCGAGGGCGGCTTCCCGGTCCGGGGCGCGCCCCGGCTCGCGTGCTCCGGGCGGCGGGGTGCGGGCGCCGCCGGCCGTGGCGAGGGCTCCGGCGACCGCGCCGAGGCGGGCCATGAAGCCACGGAGCACGTCGACCGCTTCGGCGAGCCGGTCGGCGAGGGGCTGGTCGAGGGGGACGGCCTGGAGGTGGGCGACGGCGACGTCGGGGCGTACGGCCTCCGCCATGCAGGCGGCGAGCAGGGAGTCCTTGTCCTCGAAGGCCCGGAAGAGGGTGCCTTCGCCGATGCCCGCGGCGCGGGCGATCTTGGCCGTGGAGACGCCTGCGCCGAACTCGACGACGAGCGGGAGGGCCGCGGCGACGATCATGGCGCGGCGCTGGTCGGGGGCCATGGGGGCGGCCCTTCGCTTGCTTGCTGCGGTGTCCGTCATGGCCTCCACGGTATGGAGTGAGTACTCACTCCGTCAAGGGCGTGACCGACCGGCGAAGCCCTGCCGAAGAAGTTCGAAGAAATCTCCGCGATGATGTCGAGGACCGCAGACCGGCTCCGTCCCAGGGGTGAGCGCGACCACGACGGGCCGCGCCGGCACCAAGGAGAAGACCATGGCCAAGTACCTGCTCCTCAAGCACTACCGCGGCGCCCCCGACCCGCTGAACAACATCCCCATGGACCAGTGGAAGCCGGACCAGATCACGGCCCACGTGCAGTACATGCAGGACTTCGCGGCGCGCCTGGAGAAGACCGGGGAGTTCGTCGACGCCCAGGCGCTCGCGCCGGAGGGGACGTGGGTCCGTTACGACGGCGAGGGGCGACCGCCGGTCACCGACGGCCCGTTCGCCGAGACGAAGGACCTGATCGCGGGGTGGATGGTGATCGACGTCGACAGTTACGAGCGCGCCGTCGAGCTGGCCGGCGAGCTGTCGGCCGCGCCCGGCGCGAACGGCGAGCCGATCCACGAGTGGCTGGAGCTGCGCCCGTTCCTGACCGAGCCCCCCACCATCACCGAGTGACCCCGGCCCGACCCGGGCCAGGAACCTCCCCGCACCCGCACCCGCACCCGCACCCGCACCCGCACGAGCATCGGAGCAGTCGTGGCGATGGACGGCACCACCCCCATCGACGAGACCCTGCTGCGCAGCCTCACGCCGGGCGTGCTCGCGATCCTCGTCCGCCGCGGAGCCGATTTCGCGGCGGCCGAGGACGCCGTGCAGGACGCCCTGGTCGAGGCAGTGCGGGCGTGGCCCGCGGAGCGGCCGCGGGATCCGAAGGGCTGGCTGGTCACGGTGGCCTGGCGGCGGTTCCTCGACGCGACCCGTGCCGACGCGGCCCGGCGCCGGCGCGAGGACCGCGTGGACGAGGAGCCCACGCCGGGCCCCGTCGCGGGCAGGGACGACACGCTCCAGCTGTACTTCCTGTGCGCCCACCCCTCGTTGACGGCATCGTCGGCGGTGGCGCTGACCCTGCGGGCCGTCGGCGGGCTCACCACCCGTCAGATCGCCGACGCCTACCTGGTGCCCGAGGCGACCATGGCGCAGCGCATCAGCCGGGCCAAGCGCACGGTGTCCGGGGTGCGGTTCGAGCAGCCCGGTGACGTGGCGACCGTGCTGCGGGTGCTCTACCTGGTCTTCAACGAGGGCTACTCCGGGGACGTCGACCTGGCGGCCGAGGCCGTCCGGCTCACCCGCCAGCTCGCCGCGGCCGTCGACCACCCGGAGGTGGCAGGGCTGTTGGCGCTGATGCTGCTGCACCACGCGCGGCGCGCCAGCCGTACCGCCCCGGACGGCTCGCTGGTGCCGCTCGCCGAGCAGGACCGCTCGCGCTGGGACACCGTCGCGATCGCCGAGGGCATCGGCATCCTCCAGAAGGCGCTGGTTCGGGACCAGTTGGGCGAGTTCCAGGCACAGGCGGCCGTCGCGGCGCTGCACGCCGACGCGCTGCGGGCCCAGGACACCGACTGGGTGCAGATCGTGGAGTGGTACGACGAGCTGGTGCGCCTGACGGACAGTCCGGTGGTGCGGCTGAACCGCGCGGTCGCGGTCGGCGAGGCGGACGGGCCCCGGGCGGGGCTGGCCGCGCTGGCGGAACTGGACCCGTCGCTGCCCCGGTACGCGGCCGTGGCCGCCCATCTGCACGAGCGCGACGGCGACGGGGAGACGGCCGCGCGGCTGTACGCGGACGCGGCGCGCCGGGCGACCAACCTCGCCGAGCGCGACCACCTCAACCGCCGCGCCGCGCGCCTCAATTCACCCTGAAGGCCCCGGACTCCCACGGTGGCCAGCTGCCTTGGAAGAGCGGTCGGTCATTCGGCGGGCCTGGCGTCCCGCTCCTCGTACTCCCGCAGCAGCGCCGCGAGTTCGTCCTCGTCGAGGTGGATGTCGAAGGTGTCGGCGAGCAGCGCGCCGACCTGCCCGGGTTCGACCTCCTTCTCGACGCACACGCCGCCGGGCGTGGACACCTTCCAGGTGGTGCCGTCGAGCTGGTGGTGCTCGGCGCCGGTGAACCGCTGGGCGAACAGGCGGGTCACGAACGGCGAGCGGGGGTGCGTGCCGACGTAGTGGCTGCCGACGCGGTAGTCGACGGGGTACTGCTGCACCAGGACGAAGCGGTTGCGGTCGATCCAGCCGTCGGCGCCGTACTGGTGCAGCCACCAGTCGTCGACCAGGGCGCCGGGCCGCCGCTCCAGGCGGTAGCGCCAGCCGTCGGCCTCCAGGGTGGCGCCGTCCGCGAGCTCGATCGGGGCCGTCGGGCCGCTGCCGAAGCCGACGTCGCAGAGCCAGGCGCGCGGGTCGTCCGGGAAGCGCACGACGACCATGGCGTGGGTGGCCGGAGTGACCTTGGGGGCGCCGAGCGTGATGCGTCCGGTGATCCCGGTGACGTCGAATCCGAGGCGTTCGAGGGCGGCGGCGAAGAGGACGACGTGCTCGTAGCAGTAGCCGCCCCGGCGCCGGTGCACCAGGCGCTCCTGGACGGAGGCGAGGTCAGTGGGGAGGGGTGTGCCGAGGGCCGCGTGGACGTTCTCGAAGGGGATCGAGGTGGTGTGGGCGCGCTGGAGGCGGCCCAGGGTCTCCAGGGTGGCGTCGCGCGGACCGCTGAAGCCGATCCGCTCCAGGTAGGCGTCGAGGTCCAGCTCCTCGCCCTGCCACACCGATGCCGTCCGGTTCTCGCCCATGCCCTGCCCTCGCCTCTCGTACGGTTCCCCGCGCGGTGTGCGCGTGCGGTACGCATGGCGTACGCGCACACCGCGCCCTGAGAACCTACGCGACGCACGGCCCCGCGCGCCTCGTCGATCGGTCGGAGCGGAGCCGGTCCGCAGGACCTAGGTCCCGGCCCGGTCCTGGCCGGTCCTGGCCGATCCCGGCTCGGCCCTGACCGATCCTGGCTCGGACCTGCCGTCGTGATGCCCGGCCCCCGCCCCCGCCCCGTCCTCGCGTCAGGAGGCGGCGGTGCCCGTGCCGCAGTCGGCGGGGCGGGCCACCAGCTTGCGGTGGGGGCCGAGGACGTTGACGTCCCAGTACTCCTGGTCGTAGCCCAGTCCCATGGCGAACGCGTCCTTGCTGGTCAGCGCCTTGTAGAAGGCGCCGCCCTCGACCGGGTCGGTCGCGCGGTCGGCGAAGTAGCCGTCGTGGTGGAAGCCCTGGAAGAGGAACTCGCGGATGTACGCGGAGAAGATCCCGGCGTCCGCGAGCCGCGCCCGCTGGTCGCGGCCGTCGCTGCCGGTCCCGCCGAGCCGGCCCGCGATGGCCATGTCCTGGGCGTGCGCGCGGCCGACCTCGGAGGCCTCGTCGGAGACGAGCAGCGGGGCGAGGGCGAGGCGTTCGCGCTCCTCGTTGATCTCGCACACGATCGCGTCGACGTCCGGGTAGTACGCCGGGGGCGTCACGGCCTTCCCACCCGGGTGCGGGGCCGCCGCGCGCCCGGTCGCCGTGTACGGGGCGTCCGTGCGGGGTGCCGCCGTGGCCGCGGCCGCCGGGAGCGGGCCGAGGAGGGCCGCGATCGCGGCCGCTGCCGCCGCCTTCGCCATGTGGTTCACGTCGACACCTCTCGTGGAGCCGGTGGGCCGGAGCGGCCGCACGCTGCCAGCAGTGTGTCAACGGGGAGGGGGCGCCCCGGGGGGCGACAGCCCGATGTCACCCGGACGCACCAGGGCCGTCGCGCCCGGGCTCACCCCAGGATCAGCGGCAGTCGCGCGGCGAGGCCGCCGCCACCCAGCGCGGCCCGCTCGTCGGCGGTCGGGGCGCGGCGTCCCGTACCCACGCGCAGCGCGTCCGCGTCCGCCAGCGCGGACGGGAAGGGCTCCCCCGCGATCCGCTCAAGCGCCGCGCGCGCCCCGGCGAGGGCCTCGGCGGGCGGCGGCGCGGCGCCCGGCCGGTGGGCGATCAGGTCGAGGTGGTGCAGGGTCCACTCCAGTACGTACGCCTGGAGGTAGTCCCCCGCGGTCAGCACCTTGTCCTGGGTGCCGACCCGGCCCGCCGGGTCGGCCAGTACTGCGGCGCGCCCGGCCGCCGAACCCACGTCGTCCAGGTGGAACTTCAGCCAGCGCGGCTCGCCGTAGGCGGAGGCGAGCCGGGGGACGAGGGCGTCCAGCGGATCGTCCCCGGCCGGCGGCCGGTCCCGCAGCTCCCAGTAGCTGGTGGCGTCGGCGGTGGGGGCGGTGTCGGCGGGGGTGACCAGGGTGATCAGGACGTCCTGCGCGTCGATCACCAGGTGGCACACCAGGTCCCGCACCAGCCAGCCGGCGCAGCCGGAGGGGAGCTCGAAGTCCTCGTCGGGGGTCTCGGCCACCGCCGCGAGCAGTGCCTGCCATGAGCGTGAGAAGAGGTCCACGTCGGCACGCTAGGGCCGGGCACGGGGTGCGTACAACCGGGTTCGCGGGTCCGCGCGCCCGCGTTCACGGGTCCGTACGAACGGAATCGTGGGCCCGTGCGGCCGGCATCGCAGGACCGTACGGCCGGCATCGCAGGACCGTACGGCCGGCATCGCAGGACCGTACGGCCGGAATCGCAGGACCGTACGGCCGGAATCGTCGGCCGACGCACCCCGCGTGACCCGTTCGGCGGTCGTCGGCGGGCCACACGCAGGGGTCGTGGACACGCTGGACTGGTCACAGCCCTCCGTACGGAAAGGACCGCCGAGATGCGCGTTCCTGCTCGCCTCGTCACCGCAGCCGTCTCCCTGGCCCTGACCGGGGGCGCTGTCGTGCTCGCGTCCGCCGCCTCCGCGCAGGCCCTGGACGGGGCCGCGGGCCGGTCGGTGAAGGCAGCGCCCGGGTGCGTGGACGTCACCCGCCTGGGGCCGGACTCCGTGATCGTGTCGACGTGCAAGAACGGGGTCCCCTCGGCCGGCAACCCCTTCGCGCAGCCGCAGGCCCAGAACAACCCGTTCAGCAATCCGCTGGACCTGGGCAAGCTGTTCCAGCCGCAGAACCCGGTGGCCGACCTCGGCAAGCTGTTCCAGCCGCAGCCCCAGGCACAGCCCCAGCCGCAGGCCCAGGGGAACCCGTTCGACCTGGCGAAGCTCCTCCAGCCGAAGAACCCGGCGGCCGACCTGGCCAAGCTGTTCCAGCCCCAGGGACAGCCCCCGGCGAACCCCTTCGACCTGGGCAAGCTCTTCCAGGCCCCGGGCCAGCCCCAGGGCCAGCCCCCAGCCGCGGCGAACCCGTTCGACCTGGGCAAGCTCTTCCAGCCGCAGAAGCCGAAGCTGCCCTGGGAGAAGTGAGCCGCCCGGGTCAGCGCGCGCCGGGGTCCTCCCCGGCACCCGGCGCGCCCCGCCCGGTCCCGCCCCCGCCCACCAGCGCGTCCAGCGCCAGCCGCGTGGAGTGCGCCATGTCGACCGCGTCCGGGTCGAGCAGCCACTGCACCTGGAGGCCGTCCATCACCGCGATGAGCGCGTTCGCGGTGTGCTCCACGTCCAGGTCCTGCCGGGTCTCGCCCAGGGCGCGCGCCTCGGTCAGGGCCTGGACGACGAGGGAGCGCAGGCCCGCGTAGCGCTCGCGGAAGTACGGCTGGGCGGGGTGGTCGTCGGTGACGCTCTCCCCGGAGAGGACCGTGTAGAGGCGGACGATCCCGGCGCGCTCGGCGTTGTGCCGGACCGTGTCGACCAGGTGTTCCAGGAAGGCGGTGCCCCGGGGGCGTTCGGGTCCCTGGCGGGCGATGTCGGTGGCGTCGCGCAGGTCGAGCACCTGGGTCAGCAGGTTGGCCTTGGAGCGGAAGTAGTGGAGCACTCCGGCCTGGGTGAGGCCCGCGCGCTCGGCTATCTCGGCGAGCGAGGCCTTGCCGTAGCCGCGTGCCGCGAAGGTGTCCATCGCGATCCGCAGGATCTCGTCGTGGCGGTCCTGGGCGGCCCTGCTGCGGCCGCGCCGGGCGCCCCGCGCGGGTGCGTCGGCGTCGCCGGAGGCGCTGTGGTGTGCGGTCGGGGCCGCCTGGTGCGTACTCACCGTGCGGAGTGTAGGCGGAGGTTGATCGGCCGGAAAGAACTTCCGGACGCCTACTTACTAACCGCTCGGTAAGTGTGCTTCCATGCTGCTCGTTCGCCCTGCCCGGACTTCGAGGACACGCATGACTTCTCCGGCCGCGCCCGCCTCCGACGCACCGGCCACGGCGCCCGAAACCGCCCGTACGCCCGGAACCGCGCCTTCGCCACCACCCCCCTCCGGCATGCCCTCGGAGGGCGAACTGGCTGACCTGGTGGGCCGGTTGGACCTGGCGGCGAAAGTCCGCCTGCTGACCGGCGCCGACCTCTGGTCGCTGCCGCCGGAGCCCGCCGTGGGGCTGGGCGCCGTGACGATGTCCGACGGCCCGCAGGGGGTGCGCGGCACCGGCCGCGAGGACGACCCGACGGGGCTGCTCGCCCCGGCGCCGAGCGCGCTCGGCGCGACCTGGGACGTCGAACTGGCCGACCGGCTGGGCGCGTTGTTCGCGGCCGAGGCGCGCCGCAAGGGCGTGGACCTGGTCCTGGCGCCGCTCGCCAACCTCCAGCGCACCCCGGTGGCGGGGCGCCACTTCGAGTACTACGCGGAGGACCCGCTGCTCACCGCGCGGCTGGCCGCCGGGGTGGTCCGGGGGCTGCAGGGGGCCGGGGTGGCCGCCTGCGTGAAGCACTTCGTCGCCAACGACTCCGAGACGGACCGCACGCGCTACGTGTCGCGGATCGACGAGCGGGCGCTGCGGGAGGTGTACCTCGCGCCGTTCGAGCAGGTGCTCGCCGAGGCGGGTCCGTGGAGCGTGATGGCCGCGTACTCGGGGGTCGACGACGGTTCCGAGAGCGCTCCCATGGCCGAGCACCGGGGTCTGCTGCGCCGGGTCCTGAAGGAGGAGTGGGGGTTCGACGGCCTGGTGGTCAGCGACTGGGCCGCCACCCGTTCCACGGTCGCCTCCGCCGTCGCCGGACTCGACGTGGTGATGCCCGGGCCCGAAGGGCCGTGGGGGGACGCGCTGGTCGCGGCGGTGCGGGACGGGAGGGTCCCGATGGACGTGGTGGACGACAAGGTGGTGCGCCTGCTGCGCCTCGCCGCCCGGGTGGGCCGCCTCGACGGCCGCGGGGAGCGCCCGGAGCCGGTGGCGGCGGACCCGGGGCTGCTGCGCACGATCGCGGCGCGCTCCATGGTGGTGCTGCGCGACGAGGGCGGGCTGCTGCCGCTGGCCGCGCCGGAGTCGGTGGCGCTGATCGGGCCGAACGCGGTGCGCCCCTACCTGCAGGGCGGGGGCAGCGCGTTCGTGCCCGCGCGGCGCGTGGTCGGCTTCGAGGAGGGCCTGCGGGCGGCGCTGGGCGAGGGGGCGCGGCTGAGCGTGCACCGGGGCGGTGACGCGCGCGTGCGGGTCCCGTTCCTGACCGCCGCCTCGGCGACCGCGCCGGACGGGACACCGGGCGTCGAGGCGCGCTACCTGGCGGCCGACGGCGGCGAGCTCGGCACGGCGGTGCGGCCCACCGGCGACTGGGGCACCTTCGGGGACTTCCCGCCCGGCACGCACCGCGTCGTGCTGCGCACCCGGGTCACGCTCGCCGAACAGGGCACGCACCGGCTCCAGTTCGGCTGCGCGGGCCGCCACCGGCTGACGGTGGACGGGGAGGTGGTGTCGTACGAGGAGGAGCGCGGCGGGGTCGAGGTGGTGCTCGGCTCCACCCACAACCGGCCGCCGGTGCGCCACCGGGACCTCGTGGTGGGCGACGCCCCGGTGCACGCGGAGGTGGAGGCGGACCTGGAGGTCGTCGACGCCGAGGGCTACGGGCGGTTCGTGAGCGCCCACCTGCGCCACCGCCCGCCCGGTCCGACGGTTCAGGACGAGATCGCGCGGGCGGTCCGGGCCGCGGCGGAGGCGGACGTGGCGGTCGTGGTGGTGGGCACCAACGAGGAGGTGGAGTCGGAGGGCTGGGACCGTACGGACCTGTCGCTGCCGGGCCACCAGGACGCGCTGGTGCGGGCGGTGGCCGCGGCCAACCCCCGTACGGTCGTGGTCGTGAACGCGGGCGCGCCCGTACTGCTGCCGTGGGCGGACGAGGTGCCCGCGGTGCTGTGGGCGTGGCTGCCGGGCCAGGAGGCGGGTCACGCGCTGGCCGACGTGCTGTTCGGGCGCACGGAGCCCTCGGGGCGGCTGCCGTGGACGCTGCCCGCGCGGGAGGAGGACGTCCCGGTGCCGCACGCCCGGCCGGTGGCCGGGGTGGTGGACTACCGCGAGGGCCCGCACGTGGGGTACCGGGCCTGGGACCGGGCGGGGCGCGAGCCGGCGTTCGCGTTCGGCCACGGGCTGGGGTGGACGCGGTGGCACTACGAGGAGGCGGCGCTGGAGCGGGGGCCCGGCGAGGCGTGGTGCACGCTGACGGTACGGCTGACGAACACGGGCCCCCGGACGGGCCACGAGGTGGTGCAGGTGTACCTGACGCCCCCTCAGGACCCGTCCCTGGAGCGGCCGGTGCGTCTCCTCGCGGGCTTCGCGATGGTGCGGGCGCGGGCGGGCGAGACGGTCACCGCGACCGTCGCGGTCCCGCGCCGCGCGGCGGAGGTCTGGGACACCGGGGCCGGGTGCTGGCGGTTGCCACCGGGCCGCTACCTGCTCCGGGTGGGCCGCTCCAGCCGGGACGCGCGCCTGACGCGGACGCTCGACGTGCCCTGAGGACCCGGTGTCCCGGCGCCGTCGGATAGGGTCTCGACCTGCTGGTGCACCCGATTCCACCTCCACCCGGTGAGCAGGATGAGACCTTTCGACCTGGCCCGAGAGCACGGGATCTCGACGCAGGCGGTGCGCAACTACGAGCGCGACGGCTTCCTGCCGCCCGCCGGGCGCACCCCCTCGGGCTACCGGGCGTACACGGAGGCGCACGCGGCGGCGCTGCGGGCGTACCTGGCGCTGGTGGCGGCGTACGGGTACGCGACGGCGGGCCGGGTCATGCGGGCGGTGCACGGCGGCCGTCTCGACGAGGCGCTCGCGGCGATCGACGAGGGCCACGCGGTGCTGCGCCGTGACCGGGCGACGCTGGCGGCGGTACGGGAGGCGCTCGGCGACCTCGCCGGGGAGCCGCCCGCCGCGCCCGGCACCCTGACGATCGGCGACCTGGCGCACCGGCTCTCGCTCACCCCGGCGACGCTGCGGAAGTGGGAGGAGGCGGGGGTCCTCGTCCCGGCCCGGGACCCGGCGACGCACTACCGCACGTACGCGGCGCCGGACGTGCGGGACGCGGACCTCGCCCATCTGCTGCGCCGGGGCGGCCATCCGCTGGAGCAGGTGGCGGCGGTGCTCGACCGGATCCGCACCGCGGGCGGCACGCAGGCCCTGGCGGAGTCGCTGGGCACCTGGCAGTCCCGGCTGACCGACCGCGGCCGCGCGATGCTGCGGGCGTCGGGCCTGCTGGACGCGTACCTGGACGGGCACCCGGGCGGGCACCCGGACGGGCCTGTGGACGGACCCCCGGACAGACCCCTGGACGGGCACAACTCCTTCGCGTTCGACGTTGTTTGACCGGCGGACACCTCGGGCACGCGCGCCTCATGCACACCGTGACATCGAATTCATGGAACGAGGACTGGTCACAGCGGGCCGCCTGCCTTGAAGTCGATCCGGAGCTCTTCTTCCCCGTGGGGTCGAAGGGTCCGGCGCTTCGCCAGGAGGCGGAGGCGAAAGCCGTCTGCGACCGATGTCCGGTCCGACGGCAGTGCCTGGCCTACGCCCTGGACGCGGGACAGCTGGCGGGGGTGTGGGGCGGCACCAACGAGGACGAACGCGGCCGGGCCCGCAGGCGCCGCTCGCGCGCGGCCGCGGCCGGCCGCACCTGACGGACCGGGCACCACCGCGGTCCGCGCCCCTCCGGGCCGCGGCCACCCCTGTCCGTGCCCCTACTCCCCCGCCTGCCGGTAGTGCGCACCCGGCCCCTCCACGCCGGGGCTCAGCTCGGGGAGCAGTACCAGGTCCTCGTCGTAGTCGCCGTGGTTCTGGTGGCGGAAGGGCAGCGGGGCGGCGTGCGGGAGGCCGTCCAGGCGCTCGCGCAGGGCGGTGGCGACCCGCTCGTACCCCTGCGCGTCCAGCCGGTCGGCCCCGTGGACGAGGAACGGCGGGAGGACGTCCATGCCCACGTACCAGAGCGTTCCGTGGTGCAGCGGGAAGAGCAGGTCGAGGAGTCCTCCGTTGACGCCGCGCGGTTCCAGGCCCGAGGCGCGGGCGCCGGCCGTGACCAGGACCATGGCGCGCTTGCCGGCGAGCCGGCCCTCGCCGTAGCGGAGCTGGTTGCCGTGCGCGTCGTGCAGGCCGAAGGCGAAGCCCTTGACGAAGACGCGGTCGAACCAGCCCTTGAGGATCGCGGGCATCCCGTACCACCACAGCGGGAACTGCACGACGAGCGTGTCGGCCCAGGCGAGCTTGTGCTGTTCGGCCACGATGTCCGGGGCCAGCGCGCCCGCGTCGTGGGCGCCGTGGGCGGCCTCGCCGACGAGCAGCCGGTCCGCGCGGTCGTGGCCGAAGTCCTCGACGTCGACGACCGGGTTCCACTTCATCGCGTACAGGTCGGACACCCGCACGTCGTGCCCGGCGGCCGTCAGGTGACGGACCCCCTCGTCGCGCAGGGCCCCGTTCAGGGACCGTTCCTCCGGGTGGGCGCAGAGCCACAGCACTCGCATCCGTACGCACTCCTCAACGCCCCGGTCCCGGGCGCGGATCCCGGGTCCCGGGGCACGTTCGGGACTTGATCAAGCGCCGCCTACCCGACGCTCCCCGCCCCACACGCGCCGGCGTCGCGCCCCCGGTGGTCCAGTACGCGGCCGAGGGCGCCGCGCACCGGTTCGGGGAGCTCCTCCCCCTGGGCGAACGCCACCACGTGCCCGGCCACGTCGCGCACCTTCACGTTGGTCCGCATCGACACCTCGCGCAGCGCGTCCCAGGCGTGTGCGGGCGGGATCCGGGCCAGGGTCACGACCACGCCGATCGCCTGGTCGATCACCGCGTGCGACTCGACCGCACGCAGCAACTGGGCGTTGGCGCGCTCCAGTTCGCCGTTGAGGCCGCGGAGCCGGTCCTGCTCCAGGGCGGCGTCGGTCGCCGACAGCAGGCGCAGGGGCTGGGTCTTGGACAGTGCGAAGAACGCCATTCGGGCCTCCATCGGGGGTTGCGGGCCGGTCGGGGCACATCGCAGGACCACCTGCCCGCGATCGCGGCGGGGAACCCGCGCGCGCCCCGCGCCAGGCGGGGGCGCGCGTCGCGCCGCGCACCACGCCTGCGTGCGCGGCGGGGCCCCGACTGCTCCGCTTCGACGGGGATCCACGGGCGTGGACAACCGCTTGCCGGGCAGGAGACCGCAATGCCCGCAGGAATCATCCACATCGTCCCGGCCCGCGTGCACGTACGGGGAGCGGACCGCCCGCTGGAGCCGCGTCTGCTGCTCGTCTACAGCGCCCACGACCCCCTGGCCGTACAGGTCGTCTTCCCCCAGGTTCACGGCGAGGAACCGATCCGCTGGACCTTCGCCCGCGATCTGCTCGCCGAGGGCCTGCGGCAACCCGCGGGCGTGGGCGACGTGCGGGTCGCCCCGTGCGGGGACGGGTGGCTGCGCCTGGCCCTGAGCAGCCCGGAGGGGTACGCCGAACTCCAGCTCTCCGCCGAGGCGGTGGGTGAGTTCGTACGGCACACGGGGGTGGTCGTGCCGCCGGGCCTGGAGCGGACCGACGACAGCCTGGAGGCGCTCCTGGGAACGGTTCTGACGAAGGGTCAGACCTGATCGGGTCCGGTGGCGCGGCAACCGACGCGCGTGGTGAAGCCCGCGTGCGCGGCGTGCGTCACGCCGCCAGTACGCGCAACAGCCGGTCCAGGTAGGCGCGCAGGCGCTCCGCCATGTCGAACCCCGTGGTATCCAGGGCCCATTGGAGCTGCAGTCCGTCCATGACGGCCGCGATCTCGCGGGCGGTCTGCTCGCCGTCGGTGTCGGGGCGCAGTTCCCCGCTGTCCACGCCGCGCCGCAGGGCGCCCGAGACGTGGTCGAGGACGTCGCGGTAGCGGCGCTCGAAGTAGGCGTGGGCCGGGTGGCCGGGCGAGCCGGCCTCGGCTGCGAGGACGTTGAACATCCTGACCCGGCCCGGGCGCCCGGCGTTGTGGGCGGCCAGGTCGACCAGGGTGCGGAAGCAGTCGGCGGCACTGGCGGGCTCGGCGGCGAAGAACCGCTCGACGTCCTGCTCGTCGCTGCGTTCGAGGACCGAGACGAGCAGGTCCTCCTTGCTGCGGAAGTGGTGCAGCAGTCCGCCCTGGGTGACGCCGACGTCCTTGGCGATGCGGGCGAGCGAGGAGGCGTGGAAACCCCACTGGGCGTAGTGCTCGACGGCCGCGTCCAGGATGCGGGTGCGCCGCTCGTCGCCGACGGCGTAGCCGCCCCTCGCCCTGCTCGTACGGGGCCTTCGCCCCTGGTTCGCCTCCATGCGGCCCACCTTAACCGGGCCGACGGTCCTGACAACCCCGGCTCCGACCTGGGACGACGCCCGGTCGATCAAGGTTCGCACGCCTTCCCGGAGGCTCCTCGGACCGCGTGATCCAGGCCACACGTGAAAACCTAGTAACCACTCGGTTTTCGAGTTTACGGTGGCGTTACCAGAGCGTGGCAAGGGCGCCGCGCACGTCCCCCAGGAGGCTGACCATGGCCGTCACCCAGGACGCCAGGGACCGCGACCACGCGGTCGCCGTCCCCCCACCGGAGAGCGCCCCCCAGGCGCCCGGCGCGACGGCCGTCCCCGATGGAGCGGGCCGTACGCCCGGCGTCCCCGACGCCCCCGCCAAGCTCGTCTTCGGCCTCGCCTTCGCCCAGCTCGGCGTCATGGTGGCGGTGCTGACCCCGGTCATGGTCACCCTCGCGCTGCGCGTCGCGCAGATCGTCCCGTCCGCCGACCGCGGCTCCGCCCTCGGGCAGGTCCTCTCCCTCGGCGCGGTCCTCGCGATGATCGGCAACCCGGTCTTCGGCGCCCTGTCCGACCGCACCACCAGCCGCTTCGGCCGCCGTCGCCCGTGGGTGCTCGGCGGCATGCTGGCCGGGCTCGCGGGCCTGTCGGTCGTCGCCTTCGGCGGGTCCGTACCGGCGCTGATGCTCGGCTGGGCCATCGCCCAGCTCGGCTGCAACGCGGCGCTGTCCGCCCTGGTGGCCTGCATCCCCGACCTGGTGCCCGAGCACCAGCGGGCCCGGGTCTCCGGCGTGGTCGGCATGATGATGTCGATCGCGATGGTCCTCGGCACCTTCCTGGCCAACGCCTTCCACACCAACCTGGCCCTGGCCTTCGTGGTCCCCGGCCTGATCGGGGTGGCCGGCGCGGGCTTCCTGTGCGCGGTCATGAAGGACCGGCCCGCGAAGCCCGGCGCGTTCGAGCCGTACTCCGTGCGCGAGTTCCTGCGCAGCTTCTGGGTCAGCCCCCGCCGGCACCCCGACTTCGCCTGGAACTTCCTGGGCCGCTTCCTGGTCTTCGTCGGCATCGCCTGCGTCACCAGCTACCAGGTGTACTTCCTGATGGACCGGCTCGGCTACGGCGAGGGCGAGGTGTCCGGCAAGCTCTTCACCGGCACCCTGGCCATGGTCGTCGCCGTCGTCGCGGGCTCGCTGCTCGGCGGCCAGCTCTCGGACCGCTCCGGGCGCCGCAAGCCCTACGTCCTGGGCTCCTCCCTCGTCATCGCCGTCGGCCTGGTGCTGATCGCGACCGCGCACTCCTTCGGGATGTTCGCGCTGGCCCTGGTGGTCTTCGGCTTCGGCGAGGGCCTGTACCTCTCCGTGGACGTCGCGCTGGCCGCCGCGGTCCTGCCGAACCCGGAGGAGGCCGCCAAGGACATGGGCGTCCTCAACATCGGCAACGCCCTGCCGCAGTCGCTCGTCCCGATCGTCGCGCCCTCGATCCTCGCGGTCGGCGGGGGCGGCAACTACGGCGCGCTCTACCTGTTCGGCGGCGTGGCCTGCGTGCTCGGCGCGCTGGCCGTGCAGTTCATCCGCTCCGTGAAGTGACGCGCGCCCCCGTACGGCTCCGCCCGCCCCGCCCGTGCGGACCGCCACGCCCGTGAAGCCCTTGAAACCCGTGAAGCCCTGTGAAGAGAGGCATCCGCACATGTCCACGCCACACGCCCCCGCCCCCCTCCCCTACCGCGACCCCGCCCTGCCGGTCGCCGAACGCGTCGAGGACCTGCTGTCGCGCATGACGCTGGAGGAGAAGGCCGGCCAGCTCTTCCACTCGATGCTGATGATGAACCCCGACGGGACGCTGGTCACCGAGACCGACGGCTCGATGCTCCCCCTCACCACCCCGGAGCTGATCGAGGAGCGCCATCTGACGCACTTCAACCTGCTGGGCCAGTACGGCGTGCGGGAGATGGCCCAGTGGGTCAACCGCGTGCAGGAGATGGCCGCGAACACCCGGCTCGGCATCCCGGTCACGCTGTCCACGGACCCGCGCCACTCCTTCACCGACAACCCGGGCGCCTCCTTCAACTCCGGCGCGTTCTCGGCCTGGCCCGAGCCGCTGGGGCTGGCCGCGATCGGTGACGCGGAGCTGGTGGAGAAGTTCGGCGACACGGTACGCCGCGAGTACCTCGCGGTCGGCTTCCGGGTCGCGCTGCACCCGCAGATCGACCTGGCGACCGAGCCCCGCTGGTCGCGCCAGACCGGCACGTTCGGCTCGGACGCCGACACCACGAGCGAACTGGTGCGCGCGTACGTGCGCGGGCTGCAGGGCACGGAGCTCGGCGGACGCTCGGTGGCCGCGATGGTCAAGCACTTCCCCGGCGGCGGCCCGCAGAAGGACGGCGAGGACCCGCACTTCGCGCACGGCAAGGAGCAGGTGTACCCGGGCGGGATGCGCGACTACCACCTGGCGCCGTTCAAGGCGGCCATCGAGGCGGGCTGCTCGCAGATGATGCCGTACTACGGCCAGCCGGTCGGCACCGACTGGGAGGAGGTCGGCTTCGGCTTCAACAAGGGCGTGATCACCGGCCTGCTCCGCGAGGAGCTGGGCTTCGACGGCATCGTGTGCTGCGACTGGGGCCTGCTGAACGATTCGGTGATCTTCGGCGAGCCGCACCCGGCGCGCGCCTGGGGCGTGGAGGAGCTGAGCGTCGCCGAGCGGGCCGCCAAGTCCCTTCAGGCGGGCGTGGACCAGTTCGGCGGCGAGGAGTGCCCCGAGGTGATCGTGGAGCTCGTGCGCTCGGGCCGGGTGCCCGAGGAGCGCGTCGACGCGTCGGTGCGGCGCCTGCTGCGCGAGAAGTTCGTGCTCGGCCTGTTCGAGGACCCGTACGTGGACCCGGACGAGGCCGTCGCCGTGGTCGGCGCCGCCCGGTTCACCGCGGCCGGGGCCGAGGCGCAGCGCCGCTCGCTGACCGTGCTGTCCAACCGCGACGGGCTGCTGCCGCTGGCGGGCCGCCCGAAGGTGTACGCCAAGGGCCTGGCCGCCGCCGCGGCGGCGGAGTACGGGGACGTGGTGGACGACCCGGCCGAGGCGGACGTGGCGGTGCTGCGGCTGCGTACGCCGTACGAGGAGCGGGCCAACAAGTTCGAGGCGTTCTTCCACTCCGGCACGCTCGCCTTCCCCGAGGACGAGCTGAAGGAGGTCCTGGCCCTGCTCGACGCGGTGCCGACGCTGGTCTGCATCAACCTGGAGCGGGCCGCGGTCATCCCGGAGATCGCCGAGCGGGCGGCGGCGCTGGTCGCGGACTTCGGGGCGAGCGACGCGGCGCTGCTGGACGTGGCGTTCGGCCGGGCGAAGGCGCAGGGGCGGCTGCCGTTCGAGCTGCCGCGCTCGATGGCCGCGGTGGCGGCGTCGCGCCCGGACGTGCCCAACGACACGGCCGACCCGGTGTTCCCGTACGGGGCGGGCCTGAGCATCTGACGCGTACGGCACCGCGCACGGCAACAGGACGGGCGGCAGCCCCCCGGTCAGGGGGACCGCCGCCCGTTCGGCCGCGTCAGGCGCGCCACCAGGTGTCGAGGGGGGTCACCGGGACGGTGCGCTTGTGGCGGGTGGCCAGGAAGGTGGCCTCCAGCTTCTCGGCGACCTCGGGGGCGACCTCGGCGCCCTCCAGGTAGTCGTCGATCTCCTGGTAGGTCAGCCCCAGGGCGACCTCGTCCGGCAGCGCGGGCCGGTCGTCCTCCAGGTCGGCGGTGGGCACCTTCTGCCACACGCTCGGGGGCGCGCCCAGCTCCTGCAGCAGTGCGGCGCCCTGCCGCTTGCTGAGGCCGGTGAGCGGGGTCAGGTCGACGCCGCCGTCGCCGTACTTGGTGAAGAAGCCGGTGACCGCCTCGGCGGCGTGGTCGGTGCCCACGACGAGCAGGCCGAGCTGGCCTCCGATCGCGTACTGGATGACCATGCGCTCGCGGGCCTTGACGTTGCCGCGCACGAAGTCGCGCAGGCCCTGCTCCTCACCGAGGAGTTCGCGCACGCCCTCGGCGACCGCGCCGGCCAGCGCGTCCGCGCCGGGCTTGACGTTCACGGCGACGGACTCGTCGGGCCGGATGAAGCCGAGCGCGGTCTGGGCGTCGGCCTCGTCGGCCTGCACGCCGTAGGGCAGGCGCACGGCCACGAAGGTCGCCTCGCGGCCCTCCTCGCGCAGTTCCTCGACCGCGATCTGGCACAGCTTGCCCGCCAGGCTGCTGTCCTGGCCGCCGCTGATGCCGAGGACGAAGCCCTTGGCACCGGTGGTGCGCAGGTAGTCCTTGAGGAAGTCGACCCGCTGCCGGATCTCGACCTTGGGAACGATGGTCGGCTTGACGCCGAGCTCGGCCAGAATCTGCTGCCTGTTTGCCATCCACGTACTGTACGGTCCGTGCGCCGCCGCTGCCGGACCGGCCCGGCCCGTGGGCTGCGGCTATCGTGCGCGGCGCGCCCGCGCGGGCGCGGTCCAGCGGTGGACGACGTCGCGGGGCAGTCCGCCGTCGCGGGCGATCACGTCGACCGGGACGCCGGCGCAGCGGGCCCGCACCACCGCGTCGCGCAGTCCGCACACGCGGCTGGCGAGCCCGGCGCGCCAGGCGCCGGCGGAGGCCACGGCGAGGGCGCCGCTGTCGCGGGTGAGCCGCCGGGCGGCCGCGCGGACCTCCTGGCGGGCCCACCGGGTCTCGTGGACGCGGATGTGGGGCTGGGTGTGGTGTCCGTAGCAGGTCATGGCGGGCCTCCCGACGGGTCAGGGCGTGGCGCACGGCCCGGGCCGTGCGCGGGGGCGTACGGCTCAGGCGGTGCGCAGCATGGTCAGGACGGCCGGTCGGCGCCAGGTCCACGCGTCGAGCGCGAAGGCGTCGCCGACGGTGCGCAGCAGCGCGCGGTGGCGGCGGCCGAGCTTGTGGCGCAGCCGGTCGACGTGGGTGTCGACCGTGCGGCCGCCGTCGGTGTCGCTGAGCTGCCACACCCGCTCCATCAGCTCGGCGCGGGTGAAGGCCCGGCCGCGGTGTGCGGCGAGGTGGGCGATCAGCTCGAACTCCATGACGGTCAGGCGCAGTTCACGGCCGTCGACGCTGACGCGGCGGCGGTCGGTGTCGACGACGAGGTCGCCGGCGCGGTGCACCGGGGCGTGCGGCAGGTCGGCGGCGGTGTGCCGGATGCCGGTCCTGGCCGTGGTGCGCGGGCGCAGGTCGCAGCGGGCCGTCGTGACGGCGCGGCGGTTCCTGCGGGGGGCGGGAATGCTGGGAATGTTCACCAGTCGTGCGTTCATGATGCTTCTCCTCTCGCATGTGTCGCGAGGTAATTCAGTCGTTCAGGTAAAGGGGACGGCGCGGCGCGGCCGATGACGGTTCCGCGGAATTGCGCGTCCGTGCGGACGTGCTCGGGCACGGTGCGGGAAGTGTCCCGGCGGGTGCGAGCAGGGCCGTGACGGGGTTTTCGGGGGTACGGCACTGCGCCGCCCGCCTGTCGCCTCCACGGGGCACGGGGCCCCGGGGGTGGCGGCGGCGGGCGACGGTGTGGTGCCGGAAGGGGGACCGGGAGTCGCGCCGTCAGCGCGTACCGCGAGGAAGCGGGGGCGGCTCGGCTTCGTGCTCGTGCCGTTCTCGACTCGGACTGTTGTCCATGGTGTCCCGCCTCCTTTCGCGCTTCATCACTTCGACCGGTCGGTCGCTTGAGCCCCTACCTTAAAGGAGAACCGCCCCTTTTTGCAATTAATTCCTTCCTTATTTGAGTTTTACGCCTTCGGTTTTCTTCAGGTTCCTTCAGCTTCGCCCGGTGTCCCCGCCGCCGGTGCGGGCCAGCCGGTCCGTCGCGAGCTGGGCCAGCAGGGCGGCCTGGCGGTGCAGGACCGCGTCGTCGAAGCGGGCCTGCGGGGCGTGGTTCATCGGTGCGCTCGCCGGGTCCACGCCCTCGGGCACGGCGCCGACGAGGAGCATCGCGCCGGGCACCCGTCGCAGCACCAGTGAGAAGTCCTCGGCCCCGGCGATCGGGTGGGCCAACTCCAGGGGCTCGCCGTACAGTTCGCGGGCGGTGTGCAGCGCGAACCGGGTCTCCTCCTCGTCGTTGACGGTGACCGGGTAGCCGATCGTGTAGCGGGCCTCGACGTCCACCCCGTGGGCGGCGGCGATGCCCTGGGCGAGGCGCGGCAGTTCGGTCATCAGCCGGTCCTGGTTGGCGGGCGAGTAACTGCGCACGGTGGCCTGGAACTCGGCGGTCTGCGGGATGATGTTGGCCTGGGTGCCCGCGTGCAGGCTGCCGACGGTGACGACGACCGGGTCGAAGATGTCGAAGGTGCGGGTCACGTAGGCGTGCAGCGCGGTGACGATCTCGCAGATGACGGGCACCGGGTCCTTGGCGAAGTGCGGCATGGAGCCGTGCCCGCCGCGCCCGTTGACCGCGACGATGAACTGGTCGGCGGCGGCGAGCACGGGACCGGGGCGGCCCGCGATCGTGCCGGTGGGCACGCTGTTGGAGAAGACGTGCAGGGCGTACGCGGCGTCCAGCGGCTTGCCCGCCGCGTCCAGGACCCCTTCGGCGATCATCGCGGAGGCGCCGTGGTGGCTCTCCTCGCCGGGCTGGAACATGAACACCACGTCGCCGCTCAGGCCGGCCCGGTCGGCGCTGAGCAGCCGTGCCGCGCCCACCAGTCCGGCGACGTGCAGGTCGTGGCCGCAGGCGTGCATGCGGCCCGGGTGGCGGGAGGCGAAGTCCTCGCCGCTGTCCTCGGCGACGGGCAGCGCGTCCATGTCGGCGCGCAGCAGCACCGCGCCGCCGGGCCGCCCGCCGCGCAGCACGGCGGTCACCGAGCTGAGGTCCTTGCCGAGGGTGACCTCCAGCGGCAGTCCGTCCAGGGCGGCGAGCAGGAGTTCCTGGGTACGGGGCAGGTCGAGGCCGATCTCCGGCTCCTGGTGCAGCGCGCGACGCAGCCGGACCAGTTCGTCCTGGATCTCGCGGGCGTTCTCGGCGGTGCTCGACGGTCGCGTCATCGGTGCCTCCGGTGCGGTGGGAGCGGGGCCCGCCCGGTGCGTCGGCGGGGCTTCACACGCTGCGGGGGCCGGGTCGCGGGCGGGCGATAATCGCGGGAAAGCGGCATGGAGGGGGCTGTGATGCGGGATCCGGTCGTCCTGAGCGAGCTGGACCAGGGATTGGTGCACGCGCTGCAGGTCGCGCCGCGCGCCAGCTGGGCCCGGCTCGGCGCGGTCCTCGGCGCGGACCCCGCGACCCTGTCGCGGCGCTGGCAGCGGCTGACGGAGGCGGGCGCGGCGTGGATCTCCTGCCTGCCGGGGACCGCCCCGGTCGGCGGCGGCCCGGGCGGTCTGGCGTTCGTCGAGGTGGACTGCGTGCACGGCGGGGCGCCGCGGGCAGCCCGGCGGCTGGCGGCCCAGCCGGCGGTGATCTCGGTGGAGCACGTCACGGGCGGGCGCGATCTGCTGCTGACGGTGTACGCGCCGGACCTGGCGGCGTTCGCCCGGTGGACGACGGTGGAGCTGGGGGCGGTGGAGGGCGTCACGGCGAGCCGGACGCACCCGGTGAGCGCGGTGCACGCCGAGGGCAGCCGGTGGCGGCTGCGCTCGCTGACCGGTGAGCAGGTGCGGGCGCTGGCGGCGGGCCCCGCCCCGGTGGCCCGTCCGGCGGCGGGTCCGCTCACCGACCTGGACCGGCGGCTGCTGGAACTGCTCTGCCGGGATGGCCGGGCCCCGTACGCGGTGCTCGCCGAGGAGTCGGGCACGAGTGCCACGTCGGTGCGCCGCAGGGTGCGCCGGCTCTTCGACTCCGGTGCGGTGCAGGCCCGTTGCGAGGTGGCCAGGCCGCTGTCGCAGTGGCCGGTGGCGACGGTCCTGTGGGGCAGGGCGGCGGCCCGCGACCTGACGGCGCGGGCGCAGGCGGTCGCGGGGCTGCGCGAGGTGCGGATGTGCGCGGCGCTGACCGGCCGGGCGAACCTGATGGTGATGGGGTGGGTGCGCTCGCCGCAGGACGCCCACCGCTTCGAGGTGCGGGTCGCGGAGCGGGCGCCGGGCCTGGAGGTGTGCGACCGGATGATCACGCTGCGCCCGGACAAGCTGGGCGGGCAGCTCCTGGACGAGGACGGCTACCGTACCGGCTGCGTACCTCTCGCCTTGTGAACACCGTTTCCGCGTGCGGGTTCTGACGGGTCGTCGAGGCTCCACTCGTCGTCCGCGCGGGGCCGGGCGCGGCCGAGGTCCACTCCCCGTACCGCCGCGAGCAGCGCCAGGCCGGACAGGGCGCTGGAGGCGAAGGCGAGCGCCATGCCGAGCACGCCGTTGTCCGCGTCCCCGCCCGGGCCGTCCGACGGCGCACCGATCAGCAGCACCACCAGCGCGGCCCCCGCCGCCAGGACCAGAGGCGCGACCAGCAGGACGGCCGAGGACCACCACCGCGACCGGGTCGGCCGGGCCCGCCGCACGGCTCCGCGCGCGGCCAGGAACAGCAGCGCGACACCGGTGACCGCGAGGACGAGCAGGTTGGCGGCGACCACGTCGGAGGGGCGGTGCCAGCGCTCGTTGACCGTGTAGCCGCCGACCGAGACCGCCCACACCAGCGGGGCGCACACCACCGGGGCGCGCCACCGGTGGGGCAGGACGAGCAGCAGCCCGGCGACCACGGACATGGCGACGGTGGAGTGGCCGCTGGGCAGCGAGTTGTGCAGCCGGTAGGCCAGCTCGGGCAGCAGGGCGGGCCGGGACAGCAGGGTGTCCTTGAGGAGTTCGGCGGCGATCGCGCAGCAGCCGACGGTGCCCGCCGCGGCCGCGGCCAGCGCGGGGCCGCCGCGCAGGAAGCCCACGCCCGCGATGACGACGACGGCCACGGCGAGGGACCCGGTGTTGACCAGGTCCAGGGCGCTGAGCGCCTGGCCGGTGGAGACCAGGCCGCTGCTCCCGGCGCCGCGCAGCACGGACTCCTCCCAGCGCTGCCCGGCACCGGTGCGCACCGCGAGGAGGTAGACGAGGACCAACAGGGCCGCGCCGCCGCCGGCCAGCGCCAGGGCACGGCGGCGCACCACCGCGCGGACGCCCCGGGGGCGGGCGTGCGGGGGACGGAGCGGGTCGCCGGTCATGGGGCCTCCTTCGCCGGGGCGGACGGATGGGTCTTCGAGCCTGCGGACCGGTCGCTGAGCGCCGCCTGAAGAACCTGAAGGGGGCTTCAGGAAGCGTCTGGTGTGATGGCCGGGGCGGACCCGGTACCCCGGCCGTCCCCGTGGGAGCTTTTTTCTGACATGCGAAAGTCATATGCAAAGCTGCCCATATGATGCGTTACGCGAGAGTGGCCCTTCAACGATGGACGGCACTGGTCCCCGTGCTGGCCGTCGTCCTGCTCGTCCTGACCTGGGGCCGCTCACTGCCCGGTGGACTGGTCGCCGTCGTCGGCCTGTTGCTGGCCGGCGCGGTTCTCGCCGCGGTGCACCACGCGGAGGTGGTGGCGCACCGGGTGGGCGAGCCGTTCGGTTCGCTGGTCCTCGCGGTCGCCGTCACCGTCATCGAAGTCGCCCTGATCGTCACGCTGATGTCGGACGGCGGCGCCAAGAGCGCCTCACTGGCCCGTGACACCGTGTTCGCCGCCGTGATGATCACCTGCAACGGGATCGTCGGCCTCGCGCTCCTCGTGGGCGCCCTGCGCCGCAAGCTCGCCGTGTTCAACGCCGAGGGGACCGGCGCCGCGTTCGCCACCGTCATCACGCTCGCCGGGCTCAGCCTGGTGCTCCCGACGTTCACCACCAGCGCGCCCGGGCCGGAGTTCTCCACCGCCCAGCTGGTGTTCGCCGCGCTCGCCTCGGTCTTCCTCTACCTGCTGTTCGTCGCCACGCAGACCGTGCGCCACCGCGACTACTTCCTGCCGGTGACCCAGCAGGGCGAGGTGGTGCGGGAGGACGACCACGCCAACCCGCCCTCCACCCGCACCGCACTGGTCAGCGTCGGCCTGCTCGGCGTGGCGCTGGTCGCGGTGGTGGGACTGGCCAAGGGCGTCTCCCCCGCCATCGAGAGCGGCGTCGCCGCGGCCGGCCTGCCCGCCGCCGTGGTCGGCGTGGTCATCGCGCTGATGGTGCTGCTGCCCGAGACGATCGCCGCGGTGCGCGCGGCCCGCCGCGACCGGGTGCAGACCAGCCTCAACCTGGCGTACGGCTCGGCCATGGCGAGCATCGGCATGACCATCCCGGCCGTCGCGCTGGCGTCCATCTGGCTGGAGGGCCCGCTGGTCCTCGGCCTGGACGCCAGCCACATGGTGCTGCTCGCGGCGACCGTGGCGACCGGCATCCTCACCATCGTCCCGGGCCGGGCCACCCTGATGCAGGCGGGCGTGCACCTGTCGCTGTTCAGCGCCTACCTGGTGCTCGCGGCGAGCCCCTGAGCGTCCGTAGGGCAGGGGCGAGGGGCGGTGCGCGACGCACCGCCCCTCGCGCGTTCCGTACGGCGGCGGGCAGCGGTCCCACCGGAGGCGTACGGACAGCAGCCGTCCCTGAGCCGTACGGTTCACGTTCCGTACGGTTCACGCTCCGGCCGGAACCGTACGGATCACAGGCAGACCGGAACCGTACGGATCGCAGCCGTACGGATCACGCTCAGGCCGGAACCGTACGGATCACAGCCGTACCGGCGCCCGCAACTTCCCGCCGCCCGCGCGCCCCGCGTACCGCAGCAGCGCCCCGGTGTCGGTCCGGACGGCCAGCACGTCCGCGACGCCGTCGCCGTCGAAGTCCCCGGCGCACAGCCCGCTCATGCCCGCCCAGCCGCGCGGGCCCAGCACCGTCGCGTCGGCCAGACCGCCCCGGCCGTCTCCCCGGTACAGCAGCAGCTCGCCGGTGGCCGGCCGGATCGCGACGACGTCGGCGGTGCCCGTGCCGTCGAAGTCGCCGACGGCGAGCGAGCGCAGCCCGTCCCAGCCGCGCGAGCCGAGCGTGACCGGCGCCGCCAGCCGGCCCCCTGCGGTGCCCCGGTAGAGCAGCAGCGCGCCCGTGACGCCCTGGACGGCCACCACGTCGCCGACGCCGTCGCCGGTGAAGTCGCCCGCGGAGACCTCCCGCATGTGCTGCCAGCCGCGCGGACCGAGCTGCCGCCCGGCCTTCAGGCGGCCCGCGCCGTCGCCCTCGTACCGCAGCAGCGCCCCGGTGTCGGCCCGCACGGCCAGGACGTCGGCGCCGTCCCCGTCGGCGCGGGGCGCGGTGGTGACGTCGGCCATGGCGTTCCAGCCGCGCGGGCCGAGCACCCCGGGCGCGGCGAGCGCGCCGGTCCCGGTGCCGGGGTAGCGCAGCAGGGCGCCGGTCGCGTCGTCGACGGCGGTCAGGTCCACGGCGCCGTCGCCGTCGAAGTCCCCGGCGGCCGTGCGGCTCCTGCCGGTCAGGTCGACGGGCCCGGCCGACGGCGCGGGGCCGTCGGCGAGGGCCCGCAGCTCGCGCTCGGTGCCGTCGAACACGTCGTGGTCGCCGACGATCTCGCCGTCCTCGGTGTACTGCCAGAAGGTGTGCGCCCGCCAGCCGGCCGGGAGGTCGCCGACGGCCGTGCGGTAACTGGGGATCCACAGCGGGTGCTTGGCGCCGAAGGCGGTGCTGGCGCCGGTGCACTGCTGCCACCAGGCCGTGGAGGTGTAGATCACCGGGGCGCGTCCGGTGCGCTCGCGGTAGCGGGTGGTGAAGTCCCTGATCCAGGCGACGGTGCGGGCCGGGCCCAGGCCGTAGCAGGGTCCGCCGTCCGGGTAGGGGTTCCACTCGATGTCGAGCACGCCGGGCAGCGCGTGGGTGCCGCGCGCCGCCGCACCGCCGTGGGCGACGAAGTAGTCGGCCTGGCGGCGCCCGTCCGACTTGTCGGGCAGGGCGAAGTGGTAGGCGCCGCGCACCATCCCGGCCGCCCGCGCGCCGTCGTACTGCCGCTGGAACCAGGGGTTCCGGTACGAGGTCGCCTCGGTGGCCTTGACGTACGCGAACCGCTTGCCCGCCTTCCACAGGCCGCGCCAGTCCACGTCGCCCTGCCAGCTGGAGACGTCGACGCCACCGACTCCCGGCGGCTGGGCGACCGTTGGCCGCACGGCGCGGGTGCGGTCGCCCTCGCGCCGGGTGACGCCCGCGCCCAGCCAGGCGTCGCCGACCGCGTCGAGGCGGCGCACGGAAGGGGGTGCGGAGGGGTCGCGGGGCGCGGGGGGCGGTCCGGCCGCGGCGGCGGGCGGGACGAGGACGGCCGCGCAGAGCGCGGACGCGGTCAGCAGCTGTACCGGGCGGGCCATCCGGATCATGCGCGCACTCCTCAGCCCGGTGAACTCACCAGGACGTACTAGGACATTGCACGCGCATAGTGCCAGAAGGAATCAGGTGTCCAGCGCATTGGACGCCGATGTCACCCGCGCGACCGGAGGCGGACGCCACGGCGGCGCGGCGCACCCGTCCGCGTTCCAAGCGGACTGGTGTACGAGTGGGAGCCTGGGCGCTCAGTGCTGACGGGGGCCGCGGCTCAGCCGCAGCGCCACCAGGACCGCGACGTTCAGCACCACGGCGGCCGCCGGGAGGAGCAGGCTGCGCAGCAGGTCGCCGGAGGGCACCCGCCACGGGTCGCAGGCGCCCCACACCGTCACGCACGCGTGCAGCGGCACGGCGACCGCCACCATCCCCGGGCGGGTCGGCCGCAGCCGGGCCGACGCCGGGTCCAGGACGTGGCGCCGCCGCCACAGGGCCGAGGTGGCCAGACAGGCCAGGGCCAGCGCGCAGGACTGGACCGGCAGGTCCGCCGCGCGCCAGCCCGTCGCTATGTGCAGTCCGGCGGAGGCGAACGGGACCGCCACGAGCAGCAACAGCAGCCCGAGCAGCCGCACCTGCTCGCCGCGCGGGGTCAGCCGCACCGGACCCGTACCGCCGTGCGCGCGACCGCACGAGGCGCACCCGGAGTCGCGCTCGCGCCCGGGCACCTCACGGCGGGCGGGGGGCCGCTGACGCACGGGCAGCAGGAGGGTGACCGCCTCCCGGCGCCTGCCCGCGTTCCTCGCCATGCCGTACCGCCGCCCCTCTCCCTCAGTGCAGTGTGCTCGACCGCCACCGTACTGGCCCGCGCGCGCCGACGCGTGTGAGGGGGCCCTGCCCGACCGCCCAGAACAGCACCGCGACCGCCACGCCCAGCGCCGTGCCCAGCAGGTGCGCACCGAACGGCACGCGCCCGAGGGCGAGTTGGACGGCCACGCCCGTGACCGCCGCCCCGGCCGCCAGGACGCCCAGGCGGCGGTGCGCGACGAGCAGGGCGACCACGACCGCCGCGGCGAGCGCGCAGGCGCTGCTCACCACGCCCGGCCCACGCGCGCCGGACACCCCGTCGAGCACCCCGTCACCGAGCCGCACCAGGACCGTGTCCAGGACCAGGCCCGCCAGGAACGCGGCGGCACCGGACAGCACCGGGTACGCCAGCGCGGCCAGGGGACGGCGCGGCGCGGCCGGGACGGGACGGCGGCGCACCGCCGGAGCCTGCTGGTCACCCATGGGGACATCCTGTACGACCCGCGCTGAAGGCAGTCTGAAGAAGCCGTCGAGGCCCCTGCGCGGACCGCTCCCGCGACGGCCCTCCGGGGCTCGGTGAGAGCCCCGGGAGCCGCCCGGGCGCACCGCACGCGTCCGGGCGCCCCCGCCCCTCAGCGCGCTCCCCCGGCGCCGTCGACCCGGTGCGGGCCGCCGATGTCGATCAGGTCGAGCACCGGGTGGCCGCCGTCCCGCCCGGCCGCCCCGTCGTGCTCCGGGCACACCGGCCCCGACTCCTCCAGCAGGTCCACCCACACACCCGGCCAGACCGGGTGGCGGTCCGTCACCGGCTCCCCGCACGCCGCGCAGGACACCGCCGCCACCCCGTGCCCGCGCAGCACCTCCACCGCCCGCGCGCCCACCGCGATCCGCCGGTCCGCCCAGCCCAGCGCGTCGGCCAGGCCCGCGAAACGGCTCGCCGCCACCTCGTGCTCACCCCACGAGCCCAGCCCCTCCGCCGCGACGCGGTAGCGGTACGCGAACACCGGCAGCGGCGAGTCCCCGTCCTCCTCCACCACGCACTCGAGGCCCTCCACCCGCAGGTCCCCCGGCAGCAGTTCCGGCATCGCCGCGAGCACGCCCCGCACCGCCGCCGCCCGGTCGTCACTGTTGAACAGGCCCGTCGCGATCGCCGCGACCGTCCCGTACGGCGGATGCAGCGTCGTCTCCACGAACGCCCCCGCCTCCGCCACCAGCACCCGCCGCACCAGCGACACGTACTCCTCGCTGTGCACCTCGACCACCTCGCCCGCCCGCACCGCCGCGACGGCCTCCGGCACGGTCGGGTACGCCCGCAGGAACCTCTTCCACTCCGGCAGCGCGTCCGGCGACGCCAGCACGCGCGCGACGTCCCCCGGCATCCCCTCCAGCGCCGCCGCCCGCCGCTCGGCCGCCGCCCGCTGCCGCACCACCCGCGCCACCCTGCTGCCCGCGCGCTTCTTGCCCTTGGTCACCCGACCGCTCTCCGCTTCCGTACCGGACGCCGCACGGCGCCCTCCCGCCTCGACCACCCACCCCGGACTTCCCGGTGATCACCCTGACAACGCCCGGCACCCCCAACTCGTCATGGGCCAGCGGCAATCGACTCGGGGACCCGCAGGGCGTGCGCGGCACGCGTGCGCGCCCCGCGCGCCGCGCACCCGGCCCGGCGGCGCACACCAGGGACTTTGGTCCCTGCCGTACGGGCCGGACCTCCGCCTAGGCTGCGACCAGGGCCACCGCCCGGGAGCCGAGCGAGGAAGGGAGGCGGGAACCGTGGACACCAGTCCGAGTCCGAGTCCGAGTCGTACGCGACTCCTCCGCCCACCCGACCCGTCTCCGCGCGACGTGCGCTGAGGGCGCACCCCGGCGCGCCCGTGTGCCGTCGCCCCGTTCCCCGGGAGGCACACCATGGCGTTCACCTACGCCGAGCCCACGATCCGGCTCGACATCGACGGCATTCCCACGACCTACCTGCTCGCGACCCCCGACTCCGGCTCCGGCGTCGAGCGGCCCGTACCGTACGGGCTCGTCTACGACCTGCGCGTGCACATGGCGTACGTCCTCGCCCAGCAGGGCCACCGCGCGTCCTGGATCGCCAGCAACCTCGACCTGCCGCGCGGCGCGGCACGCCGCATCGTGGCGCTGGCCCGGCCGACGCCCGCGCCGCGCCCGCTCGCGGACCGCGCGTTCGGCAACCACTACTGAGCCGAACCCCTCTTCTCCGCACCCTTTCGCGACACTCCTGTCTCGACACCCCGTCGCGACGCGGCTGTCTCGACACCCCTTCTCGACGACCTTTCCCCACGACCTTTCCCCACGACCTTTCCCCACGACCTTTCCCCACGACCTTTCTGACGTACCGTCACCAGACTTCCGGAGGTGGCGAGATGACGTATCTCGTCTTCGCACACAAGCCCGCCGTCCGTCTCGGCCGCCGGCTCGCGCCGCTCTGGCGGCGCCTGGCCGACGCGCCGCTGGAGCACCCCGTCTGCGCGCGGCGCACGCCCGGCCGCCGCCCGGACTGCGGAGCCCTGCGGACCGGCGCGCGCAGGGCGCGCCGCAGGAACCGCCGCTGACACGGCATCAGGGGCGGGCGACACCACCGGGGCACCCTGCCGCCGCCCCCGCGGGGCCGATCGGTATGATCATCTTCCTGATGACCGATTGGCCCCTTATGTCATCCCGCATGCCGTACGGGCCGTCACCACGCACGGGGCGTCAGAAACCGCCGCCCGCCGCCCGTTGACGCCCCAGGACGCAGCTTGCCGCACCCCGCCCGCACCACCCGCCGCACCCTCACCGCCGCCACCCTGGTCCTCGCCCTCGCCGGGCTCAGCGCCTGCGACCCCGACGACGCGACCGGACAACGGCCCGCCGCAGGGCCCTCGGCCGCCCAGGACGGCAGCGCCCTGGAGGCCCTCGGCGGGCTGCCGGTGAAGGGACGCGCGCCCAAGACCGGGTACGACCGCACCGGCAAGTTCGGCCCCGCCTGGTCCGACAAGACCTCCGCACCCGGCTCCCGCAACGGCTGCGACACCCGCAACGACATCCTGCGCCGCGACCTCACCGACGTCACCGGCAAGAACGGCTCCCGCTGCGTCGTCGGCTCCGGCACCCTCGCCCGGGACCCCTACACCGGCCGCCGCATCGACTTCGTCCGGGGCCCCAAGACCTCCCAGGCCGTCCAGATCGACCACCTGGTCGCCCTCTCCGACGCCTGGCAGAAGGGCGCCCAGCAGATCCCGCAGGACGACCGCGAGGCCCTGGCCAACGACCCGCTCAACCTCCTCGCCGCCGACGGGCCCGCCAACCAGCAGAAGAGCGACGGCGACGCGGCGACCTGGCTGCCCGCCAGCAAGTCGTTCCGGTGCGCGTACGTCGCCCGGCAGATCGCGGTGAAGAAGAAGTACCGCCTGTGGGTGACCAAGGCGGAGGGCGAGGCGATGAACCGCGTCCTCACGAACTGCCCCGGCCAGCCGCTGCCGGACGACTCCTCGCCGGGCGTCCCGGTCAGGGGCCGCTGACGGACGGCCCCCCGCGCGTCCCTACCGTCGGCCCCTCCCGGACACACGCGCAGGGCATAGCGCGCCCCTCCCCCTCAGACGGCCCCGCGCGGAGCCGCCGCCAGTGGTTCCGCCTCCACCGCCCGGCGCACCTGCTCCATCCGCACCGGCATCGGCTCCCACCCCCGCTCGCCCGCCATCACCCAGTTCAGCGCCGTCATCCCGCGCGCGAACGCCTGCGTCAGGCCCTGCGGGCGCAGCGTGATCCCCGGCGGCCCCGCCTTCGTCGGGACCAGCGTCACCCACAGCGCCGACCGCCCGCCCTCCAGCGGCAACGCCTCGATCAGGCCCTCGCGCACCTCCAGCCAACGGCGCACCGCCACGCCCGCGCCCGGGGACAGCGCGTACCACTCCACCTCGGGCAGCGGCTCCAGCTCGCGCCGCGCCGCCTCGATCCGCTGGTACGTCGCCTCCGACACATGGCCCCGGTCGCCCCACAGCACGGCGCACACCGAGGACACGCCGACCTCGGCGAGCGCCGCCAGTTCCTCGGCCCGGTTCGGCGGCGCCTTCTGCTGGCGCCGCCGCAGGCCCACCGCCGCCTCGCCGGGCGCCAGGTCGCCGAGGCGCAGTGCGGCCAGCTCCCCCGACCGGGGCGCGGCGGCCAGCACGATCGCCAGCATCGCGAGGAGCCGGGTCCGGTCCTCGTACGACAGGGAGAGCCCGCCCCGCTCCAGCGGGCCCGACGCCGCCAGGTCGGCCATCCGCCGGTAGACCATCACCAGCGCGCCGGGCCCTGCCGTCGACTTCGGCTCCTGCTGCGCCACCGAGGGCAGCCACACCGCACGCCCCGGCGCGAGCACCAGGGAGGCCAGGATCCGCAGGCAGTCGCGCACGATCCGCAGCGTGGCCACCGGCAGCTCGCGCCCCCGGCCCCGCTCCGGCTCCAGCGCCCGCAGTTCACCGGCGCGCGCCAGCTCCCAGAACCACCGCAGCGACGCCTCCTCGAACAGCCGCGCCGCCGCCCCCCGAGCCTCCTCGGGCACCCCGTCGCGCCGCAGCGCCCGCTCCCACATGCCCACGACCATCCACAGCTGGCGGGCCCTGCCGCGCGAGACCCTGGCCGGGATGCCGCCCGCGCCGAGCGCGGGCAGCCGCTGCTCCCAGGTGCCCTCGTCCCGGGGCGCCACCCGCTCCACGGCCGCCGCCAGCTCCCGCACCGCAGCCACCTCGAACCGCTCCACGCCGTCCCGCCCTTCTCCTCCATCACCGGCCAGGAGGCCCACGAACACCGGGCGCACGATCCACGTACCGTGCTCCACCCCCAGGCCCTCTGCTGGGTCATGTTATTTACCTTGCCCAGCACACCCCCGGGATCACACTCCCAGCCCGCACTGACACACCGGACCACGCGCCCACGCGCCCACTCGCCCCTCGGCGCGGCCCAGCCCGCACCGACACACCGGCCCTCACGCACCTGCACGCACCCGCACACCGAACGCCCACGAGGACGCCCACCAGCACACCTCCGACCGCACCCCTCCGCCGAACGGCCGACCCCGCCCCGCCCCCGCTCGCGCGCCGCCCCCCGATCGCGGAGGGTGGAGCAGGAGGTCCACGCCCATGCCGCCCCGTACCGACGAACGGCCCACCGAACGCCGCCCCGGCACGTCCCCGACCGGTCGCGGGCGCTCCGGAACAGCGGTCCGCTTCACCTGGGTGGACATCGCCGTCGCCCTCGCCGTGCTCCTGCTGATCTACGTGGTCCTGCGCGTCGGCCAGGGCACCACCGTCAACTTCAGCACCGAGCAGCACGTACGGGTCGACACCGACCCGGCCCGGCTGCCGTACGACGCGGCGCGCTCGCTGCTGCGGATGTTCGTGGCGCTGGGCGCCTCGATCGTGTTCACCTTCGTGTACGCGTACGCGGCGGCCAAGAGCCGACGCCTTGAGCGGGTGCTGATCCCGGCCCTGGACATCCTGCAGTCGGTGCCGGTGCTCGCCTTCCTGACCGTGGCCGTCACCGGTTTCATCGCCCTGTTCCCCGGTTCGATGCTGGGCCTTGAGTGCGCCTCGATCTTCGCGATCTTCACCTCGCAGGCGTGGAACATGACGTTCGGCTTCTACTACTCGCTGACCTCGCTCCCGCGCGAGCTCGACGAGCTGTCGCGGTCGTTCGCGTTCACCCGGTGGATGCGGTTCTGGAAGGTCGAGGTCCCGTCCGGGATGATCAGCCTGGTCTGGAACGGGATGCTGAGCTTCGGCGGCGGCTGGTTCTTCCTCGTCGCGTCCGAGGCGATCAGCGTCAACAACCAGGACTACGCGCTGCCGGGCGTCGGCTCGTACGCGGGCGCCGCGATCGCCGACGGCGACCTGGGCAAGGTCGGCTGGGCGATCCTCACCATGGCCGTCATGGTGATCGGGGTGAACTTCCTCTTCTGGCGGCCGCTGACCGCGTGGGCGGAGAGGTACAAGAACGAGCAGTCGGAGGCGAACGAGACCCAGCGCTCGTACGTGCTCGACTTCCTGCGCCGCTCCCACTGGCCCCAGCTGCTCGGCCGGCTGCTGCGCCCGGCGCGCGAGGCGGTGAACCGCGCGGGGCGGGTCCTCGGCGTCGACGACAAGCCGCTGTCCGTGGCGCCCGCCCGGCAGCGGGCCGGGGACGTGGTGTTCGGGCTGCTCGCGGGCGGGCTGCTGGTGTGGGGCCTGGTCGACCTGCTCGGCTACCTCGACGACCGGGCGGGCCTGGGCGTGTTCGGCGAGCCGCTGCTCCTCGGGCTCGCCACCCTGGCGCGCGTGGTGGTGCTCGTGGCGGTGGCCACCGTGGTGTGGGTGCCGATCGGGGTGCGGATCGGCTTCTCGCCCCGGCTGACGCGCATCGCCCAGCCGGTGGTGCAGGTGCTCGCGAGCTTCCCGGCGAACTTCCTCTTCCCGCTGGCCGTCTGGTTCTTCCTCAAGGTCGGCCTGTCCATCAACATCGGCGGCATCCTGCTGATGGCGCTCGGCGCGCAGTGGTACATCCTGTTCAACGCGATCGCCGGGGCGATGGCGATCCCGGGCGACCTGCGCGAGGCCATGGACGACCTCGGCGTGACGGGCCGGCAGCGCTGGAAGCGGCTGATCCTGCCCGGGATCTTCCCGGCGTACGTCACCGGCGGCATCACCGCCTCCGGCGGCGCCTGGAACGCCTCGATCGTCTCCGAGGTGGTCTCCTTCGGCGGGACCACGCTGACCGCCGTGGGCCTGGGCGCGTACATCTCCCAGGCGACCCAGGACGGCGACTTCCCGCAGCTGATCGCGGGCGTCGCGGTGATGAGCCTGTACGTCGTCGCGCTCAACCGGCTGTTCTGGCGCCGCCTGTACCGCATGGCCGAGACCCGCTACTCGCTGTGACCCCCCGCCCGCACCACCCCACCCGGCTGGAGCCGACATGGTCCTCGACGCGCTGCGCCGCCTGCGCACCCCCCGTACCCCCGCGGCCGGCCTGCCGCCCGTGGCCGACGGGGAGGTCCTCCTGGAGACGGTCGGCCTGACGAAGTCGTACGCGGGCGCGGACGGCGAGCTGCCGGTGCTCTCCGGCATCGACCTGCGGATCCGGGCGGGCGAGGTGGTCGCCCTGCTCGGCAAGTCGGGTTCGGGGAAGTCCACGCTGCTGCGCTGCCTCGCGGGCCTGGTGCCGGCCAGCTCGGGGTCCGTCACCTACCGGGGCGCCCCGCTGACGGGCGCGAACCCGGGGACGGCGATGGTGTTCCAGACGTTCGCGCTGCTGCCCTGGCTCACGGTGCAGCAGAACGTCGAACTGGGCCTGGAGGCCAAGGGGGTGGGCGCGGCCGAGCGGGCCGCGTCGGCGCGGCAGGCCATCGACCTGATCGGCCTGGACGGCTTCGAGTCGGCCTACCCCAAGGAGCTCTCCGGCGGCATGCGCCAGCGCGTGGGCTTCGCGCGGGCGCTGGTGGTGGAGCCGGACGTGCTGATGATGGACGAGCCGTTCTCGGCGCTGGACGTGCTGACGGCGGAGAACCTGCGCGGCGAGCTGATGGAGCTGTGGGAGTCGGGCCAGTTCCCCACCCGCGCGATCGTGGTGGTCACGCACAACATCGAGGAGGCGGTGCTGATGGCGGACCGGATCGTGGTCCTCGGCTCGCGTCCGTACGGCATGATCCGCGAGGTCTTCGACGTGGACCTGGCGCGTCCGCGCGACCGTACGCACCCGGGTTTCGAGGCGCTGATCGACCAGGTGTACCGGGCGATGACGGGCCGGCAGAAGGAGGCGCGGGCGCAGGGCCGCGCCACGGCGGTCGACAAGCGCACGGTGGCCAACACCCCGCTGCCCACCGCCAGCGTCGACGGATTCTCCGGCCTGGCCGAGATGGTGCTGCACCGGGGAGGCCGCTGCGACCTGGCGGACCTGGCCGACGACCTGGGCCTGGAGGTCGACGACATCCTCCCCCAGGTCGACGCCCTGGACCTGCTGGGCTTCGCGGCGGTCAGCGACGACGACCTGGTGCTCACCGAGACGGGCACCACGTACGCCCAGGCGGACGTCCAGCAGTCCAAGACCGTGTTCGCCCGGGCCGCGCTCCAGGTCCCGCTGGTGAAGCTGATCGCCACCAGCGTGCGCACCCGCTCCGAGGGCCCGGTCCGCGCGGGCTTCTTCCGGGACCTGCTGGCCCACCACTACACGAGCGAGCAGATCGACCGCCAGCTGGAGACGGCCACCGACTGGGGCCGCTACGCGGAGCTGTACTCCTACGACGCGGACCCGCAGGAGTACCGGGCGGACGAGGGCGAGGAGCATGAGGAGCCGCCGGGGCGCGCCGGGGCCTGACGGGGGCTCCGGGGCCTGACGCGCCCCACCGGCCGTCTACCGGCCGTCAGGATCCGGCCAGGGCCGCCAAGTGGTCGTCCAGGAGCCGGACCTGACGCTCGGGCGGGAAGGCCTCCGGGTCGAAGAGCGACTGGACCACCAGGCCGAGCACGAACGCCTGCGCGGCGGCCGCGGTCCGGTCCGGGTCGCCGGGCGGGAGTTCGCCCCGCTCCTGGGCGGCGGCCACCAGGGCGCGCAGCCGGTGCCGGGCGCGCCCGTACTTGCGGCCGTAGTCGGCGCTCAGTTCGGGGTCGGCGAGGGCGGCGTCCCAGGAGGACACCCAGATCCGGTTGCTGGCCCTCGCCTCGGCGGTCAGCGGCAGGATGCCGAGCAGGGCGGTGCGCAGGGCGGCCAGGCCCTCGCCGCCGCTCGCCCGGGGCCGGGCGGCGGTGCGTTCGTCGAGCAGGTCCAGGGCGTGCACCACGAGGTCGCGCTTGGCGGGGAAGTAGTGGGTGAGCAGCCCGGTGGTGGCGCCTAGCTCGGCGGCGACGGCCCGCATGGTCAGTCCGCCGAACCCGTGCGCGGCGAGGACCCGCCACACCGCTTCCGAGACGTCGCGGCGGCGGGCTTCGTGGTCTCCCCTGCTTCGTGGCACAGTGCTACCGTAATCCGCATAACGCTTGTTGTGTAAATGAGGTGTCCCTGTTGTTCTCCCTGCCGCTGCGCGACGACGCCGTCCTGTTCCCGCTGGAGGTGCGCCACGCCGAGGAGTTCGCCGCCCACATGGACCGGGCGCGCGAGCACATCCGGCCGTGGGTGGGCCAGGCCTTCGTCACCGACGACCTCGACGGAGCGCGCGGCACGCTGCTGCGCTACGCCGAGCGCCAGGCCGCCGACGGCGCCCGGCTGTACGGCATCCGGCTGGACGGCAAGCTGGTCGGCGGCGTGATGTTCGTCAGCCTCGACGCGGTCGGCGGCACCTGCGAGGTCGGCTGCTGGGTGGAGCCGGCGGCGGAGGGGCGCGGCCTGGTGACCCCCGCCTGCGCGACCCTGATCGAGTGGGCCTTCGCCGAGCGGGGGCTGCACCGCGCCGAGTGGCACTGCCGGGGCGACAACGTGCGCAGCGGGGCGGTCGCGGCGCGCCTGGGCATGACGCTCGAGGGCACCCTGCGGGAGTCCTGGCCGTTCGGCGGCGAGCGCCACGACACCCAGGTCTGGGCGGTGCTCGCCCCGGAGTGGCGCGCCGCCGCGTCCGCGCGCTGACCCCGCCCGGGCCGCCCGGCCGTGCTCACGGCCTGCGGCCCCGTACGGCGATCACCCCCAGCGGGAACGACAGGTGGTCCGGGTGCGCCAGCGCGGCCAGCGCCTCCTCGATCTGCGCCGACGTGAGCACCCCGCGCTCCACCAGGTGCGGGGTGAGCGCGACCAGGGTCAGGCGCCAGAAGTCCAGGACGGGCGCGCCCGCGTGGAAGGTCGGCAGCGACGCCTCGGCCTGGACGTCGGCGAACCCGGCGGCCCGGAAGGCCTCCGGCGCCCGCGCGCCCCAGTTGTCGTCGAGGCCGTAGGACGCGCGGAGCATCTTCAGTGCCTCGACGACGCTGCGCCGTACCGGGTCGCCCGGCGGCAGGCTGTGGCAGGGGAAGTCGACGAGCTCCTCGATCAGCAGGGTGCCGCCGGGGGCCAGCCAGCTCAGCATGCGGCGCACTACGTCGTCGCGCTCGGGCAGGTGCATCAGCACGAAGCGGGCGTGGATGACGTTGAAGGAGCCCTCGGGAAAGTCGTCCCGGGTGACGTCGTGCACCAGGGCCTTCAGCCGGGGCGGCTGGTCGGCCGGCAGCAGGCTCAGGTCGACGTCGGTGGCGGTGGTCTCGCCGCGCGGGCAGCGCCGGGCCAGCCACTGGGCGATGGTGCCGGTGCCCGCGCCCACCTCCAGGCAGTGCCACTCGCCGTGCACGCCGATGACGGCGTTCAGGCGGCGCACGGTGTCCTGGTCGAAGGCGGCCGTGAGCGCTTTGAGGCGGGCCGACTCGATGGGGTTGGCGTGGCCGAGTTCGTCCCCGTAGAACCCTGCCGTCCGGGAGCCGTCAGCCGACGTCATGGTGCACCTCCGCAGTCCGCGCGCCACGCGGCCCGTCCGGACCCGTGGGACTCCACGTGATCCGTGCGATCCGTGGGACTCCACATGATCGTGCGATCCGTGGAACAGCCCCCAGCATCCCGGCGGACGCGGCCCCGTGAAGATCCCCCCGCCCTTCACCCCTCCCTCGTGCGGCGCGATTCCCCCCTTCGGAGCAGCGCGCGGCGCGTGAGCCCCCTCGGCGCCGTCCACCGTCCGGCGACGCGTGACCACCGGTCGGTCAACTCACATCATCGGTAAGGCACTTCGGGTCCGACCCTGGTGGCCTGCGGGGATGCGTACGCCCGCGCACCCGGGCGGGACGGCGGCGCGCGATCCGTCACCCGCGCCCGGAACGCCCCCAGCGCTCGTCCGTTCGCGCCGCGACAGACGTTCCAGGGGGTCGCCGGGTCGGGTCGTACGCCATTGACACCTGCCACCGGCACGTCCCTACGCTGGAACCGGACCGTTCACAAAACGCGCTTTCCGTACGGATGTTGACGTAGGGGTGTCCCCCGCACAGGCGTCGTCGCACGGCACGCGGTGACCGCTCCCCACTGTCGGCACGCGGGAGCACCCGCCCCGCTCCAGTCACGGACCGCCCCATGCGCCAGGCACCCCCGCGCCCCCTCGACACCCCCGCCCGCTCCGGCCCCGCCCGACCGCCGTGACGGGCCTCGCCCTGGACGGCTACCTCCGACGGCTGGGCTGCACGGCGCGCCCCGCGCCCACGCTCCCCTTCCTCAAGGCCGTCTGCCGCGCCCACGTGCTCGCCGTACCGTTCGAGACGCTGGACTTCACCCGGGGCGCCCGCCCGGGCCTCGACCTGTACGACGTGTACGTGAAGGTGGTCGAGCGGGGCCGAGGCGGCTGCTCGCTCGAACTCAACCGGCTGCTCGGCCACTTCCTCGTCCGCGTCGGGTTCGGGGTGCGGTACGTGAGCGCGCAGGTGTGGCAGCCGGACCTGCGGGCGTGGTCGGAACTGGCGGAGCACGTCGTGCTGCACGTGTCCCTCGACGGACGCGCATACTTCGTGGACGTCGCCCACTTCGGCGTCACCAGCCACACGCCGTTCGCCCTGGACGCCTCCCGGCACTGGCAGGACGACTGGCTGTTCACCCGCTCGCGCGACGACGACGGCGTTCCCGTCCTGCTGCGCGGCACCCAGGACACCGCGCCCCGGCCGCTGTTCCGCCTCGTCCTGCCCTCCCCCACCCGCGAGCACCACGAGCGGGTGGCCGACCATCACGCGCGGTCGGAGTTCGGCCGTTCCCTGCTGTGCGGGCGCACCCATCCGGACGGCGGGCACACCCTGGTGCGGGGCGACCGGGTGTTCCGCTCGCGCGACGGGGTGCAGACCTCGGCCCGCATCACGTCCGGGTCGCAGCTGCCCGCCGTACTGGACGAAGTGCTGCACGGGCACCCGCAGTTGGTACAGCGGGCCCGCTTCCTGTGGCACACCCGGCCGGTACGGGAGTCACCGCCCGGGCCACCGGGATGAGCGGGGCGGCAGGGGCCGGGCGCCATTACCGGCCACGGGCGCCGCGCCGCCCGCCGGGCCGCGTGTACGCGTTGGCATATGACTGGCACCCTGGGCCCCGCCATCCGACACCTCAGGAGCAGCTGATGCCCGAGCCCGTCGCCACCGCGTCCCCCGCCCACGCGCCGGACCGCGCGGCCGCCGCGTACCTCATCGACCAGTCGCTCGGCTTCGTCTACCCGGCCGCCCTGCGCGCCGCCGCCTCGGCCGGCGTGGCCGACCACCTGGCCGACGGGCCGCGCACGGTCGCCGAGCTCGCCCGGCGCACCGGCAGCGACCCGCGCAACCTGCACCGGGTGCTGCGGCTGCTCGCCACCCGCGGGGTGTTCGCCGAGGACGCCGACGGGCGGTTCCGGCTCACGTCCGCGGCCCACGCGCTGCGGTCCGGTGCGCCGGGGTCGGCGCGCGAGGCGGTGCTGATGCTCACCGACCGTACGTTCTGGCAGCCCGCCGGGGACATGGAGCGCTGCCTCACCGGGGACGGCTCCGCCTTCGAGGCCCTCTTCGGCACGCCGTTCTTCGAGCACTTCGCCCAGGACCCCGACACCAGCGCCGTCTTCCACCGGGGCATGGCGGCCATGTCGGACGCCGAGAACGACGCGATCGCCGCGGCCTGCGCGCTGCCGCCCAAGGGGACCGTGGTGGACATCGGCGGCGGACACGGCGGCTTCCTCGCCGCGGTCCTGCGCCAGCACCCGTCGATGGACGGCCTGTTGTACGACGCCGCCCATGTGCTGGCGGGCCAGCGACTCGGCGAGGACGGGGCGCTGGCCGGGCGCTGGAGCACCGCCGAGGGCGACTTCTTCTCCGCCGTACCGACCGGTGACGTCCTCGTCCTGAAGCGGATCCTGCACGACTGGGACGACGGGCGGTGCGTGACGCTGCTGCGCAACTGCCGCCGCGCGCTGGCCCCGGGCGGCCGGGTCCTGGTGGTGGACGCGGTGGTCCCGGCGGGCAACGAGCCGCACCAGTCCAAGGACCTCGACCTGCTGATGATGACGTCGCTGACGGGCCGCGAGCGCACGGCGGCCGACTTCGTGACCCTCTTCACCTCCGCCGGGCTACGGCTGCTGCGGGTGATCCCGACGGGGACGGTGCTGTCGGTGGTGGAGGCGAGGGTGGACTGAGCGAGGGGGCGGTGGGCGCGCGGGGCGCGGATGCGGGTGCGGGGTGCGGGTGCGGGGTGCGGGGTGCGCTGGCCTTGTATCGCGGCCGCGCACCCCGGGCGCGATCACGCCCCCACGTACTCCGCCAGGTGCTCGCCCGTGATCGTCTTCTTACGGGCACCGACCAGGTCGGCGGGCGTCCCCTCGAAGACGATCCGGCCGCCGTCGTGGCCCGCCCCCGGGCCCAGGTCGATGATCCAGTCGGCGTGCGCCATGACCGCCTGGTGGTGCTCCACCACGATCACCGTCTTGCCCGAGTCCACCAACCGGTCGAGCAGGGCGAGGAGTTGCTCCACGTCCGCGAGGTGCAGTCCGGTGGTGGGCTCGTCCAGGACGTAGATCCCGCTGCCCCCCTTGTCGCCCAGGTGGGTCGCCAGCTTCAGGCGCTGGCGCTCGCCCCCGGACAGCGTGGTCAGCGGCTGGCCGATGGTCAGGTAGCCCAGGCCCACCTCCACCAGGCGCTCCAGGATGCGGTGCGCCGCCGGGATGCGGGCCTCGCCGGAGCCGAAGAACGCCTCCGCCTCGGCCACCGGCATCGCCAGGACCTCGCTGATGTCGCGCCCGCCGAAGCGGTACTCGAGGACCGAGGCGTCGAAGCGCTTGCCCTCGCAGTCCTCGCAGGTGGTGGAGACGCTCGCCATCACCCCGAGGTCGGTGTAGATGACGCCGGCGCCGTTGCAGGTGGGGCAGGCGCCCTCCGAATTGGCGCTGAACAGCGCCGGCTTGACGCCGTTCTCCTTGGCGAACGCCTTGCGGATGGGTTCGAGCAGACCCGTGTACGTCGCCGGGTTGCTGCGCCGCGAGCCCTTGATCGGGCTCTGGTCGACGGAGACCACGCCCGCGTCGGCCGGGATCGAGCCGTGTACCAGCGAGCTCTTCCCGGAGCCCGCGACACCGGTCACCACGGTGAGCACGCCGAGCGGGACGTCCACGTCAACGTCACGCAGGTTGTTGGCCCCGGCCCCGCGGATCTCCAGGGTGCCCTCCGCCTTGCGCACCGACTCCTTGAGCGAGGCGCGGTCGTCCAGGTGCCGCCCGGTGATGGTGCCGCTGGCCCGCAGTCCCTCGACGGTGCCCTCGAAGCAGACCGCGCCGCCCGCCGTACCGGCCCCGGGGCCGAGGTCGACGACGTGGTCGGCGATGGCGATCATCTCGGGCTTGTGCTCGACGACCAGCACCGTGTTGCCCTTGTCGCGCAGGCGCAGCAGCAGGTCGTTCATCCGCTGGATGTCGTGCGGGTGCAGCCCGGAGGTCGGCTCGTCGAAGACGTACGTGACGTCGGTGAGCGAGGAGCCCAGGTGGCGGATCATCTTGACGCGCTGGGCCTCACCGCCGGACAGGGTGCCCGAGGGCCGGTCCAGGGAGAGGTAGCCGAGGCCGATCTCCACGAACGAGTCGAGGGTCTCGCGCAGCGCCTCCAGCAGCGGCGCGACGGACGGCTCGTCCAGCCCGCGCACCCACTCGGCGACGTCCCTGATCTCCATCGCGCAGACGTCCGCGATGCTCTTGCGCTTGATCTTCGAGGAGCGGGCGCCCTCGCTGAGCCGCGTGCCGTCGCAGTCGGGACAGACCGTGAAGGTCATCGCCCGCTCCACGAACGCGCGCACGTGCGGCTGCAGCGACTCCACGTCCTTGGAGAGCATCGACTTCTGGATCTTCGGGATCAGGCCCTCGAAGGTGACGTTGATCCCCTCGACCTTGATCCGGACCGGCTCCTTGTACAGCAGGTCCGCCAGCTCCCGCTTGGTGTACTTGCGGATCGGCTTGTCCGGGTCGAAGAAGCCGCAGCCCCGGTAGATCCGCCCGTACCAGCCGTCCATCGTGTAACCGGGGATGGTCAGCGCGCCCTCGTTGAGCGACTTGCCGTCGTCGTACAGCTGGGTCAGGTCGAAGTCGGTGACGTTGCCCCGCCCCTCGCAGCGCGGGCACATGCCGCCGGTGACGCTGAAGCTGCGCCGCTCCTTGACCTCCATGCCGCCCTTGCGCACGGTGACCGCGCCGGCCCCGCTGATCGAGGCGACGTTGAAGGAGAACGCCTTGGGCGAGCCGATGTGGGGCTTGCCCAGCCGGCTGAAGAGGATCCGCAGCATCGCGTTGACGTCGGTCGCGGTGCCGACGGTGGAGCGCGGGTCGCCGCCCATCCGCTGCTGGTCGACCGTGATCGCCGTGGTCAGGCCGTCCAGCACGTCGACGTCGGGGCGCCCGATGGTCGGCATGAAGCCCTGTACGAACGCGCTGTACGTCTCGTTGATCATCCGCTGCGACTCGGCGGCGATGGTCTCGAAGACCAGCGAGCTCTTGCCGGAACCCGAGACGCCGGTGAACACCGTCAGGCGCCGCTTCGGGAGCTCGATGCTGACGTCCTTGAGGTTGTTCTCGCGCGCGCCGTGCACCCGGATCATGTCGTGGCTGTCGGCGGCGTGCGGCGTGCTCTTGGCCATGCGGCTCGTCTCTCCCGTGCGGTGTGGTTCCTGTGGAGGGGGTCTTGTTCTTGTCACCCGCGCTCTTCTGATCTTCTGACGGGTGACGCGTGATCTTCTTACGGATTACGGATTACGGATTACGGGTTGTGGGTTACGGGTTGCGCGTGTTCTTCGTTATGGGCTGGTCAGCGTACGCGGGCCCGAACCGGCCCGCTCGGCGAACCGGTCCCGAGGGATCACGACGGCGTCCCGGGCGGCAGCTCGTTGATCCGGATCAGGTTGCCCGACGGATCACGGAAAGCACAGTCCCTCACGCCGTACGGCTGCTGGATGGGCTCCTGCACGACCTCGGCCCCGGCCGCCTGCACCCGGTCGAAGACGGCGTCGAGGTCGGGGGTCGCCAGGGTGAGGCGCGCGTACGTGCCCTTGTCCATCAGTACGGCGATGGTGCGCCGCTCCTCGTCGGTGAGCCCGGGGTCAGCGGCGGGCGGCTCCAGGACGACGGAGGTGTCGAGGCGGCCCACGGGCCCGACGGTGATCCAGCGCATGTCCTCGTACCCGACGTCGTTGCGCACCTCGAAGCCGAGGGTGTCGCGGTAGAAGCCGAGCGAGGCCTCCGGGTCGGTGTGCGGGAGGAAGGTCCAGTGAATGGTGAGGTCCATGCCTTCGACCCTAGGAACGCGCCGCCCGATCCGGCTTCTCCATTCCTGACCGCTTTCACGCACGGCCCGCGCCGCTTTGACGCACGGCCCACGCCCGTCTCACGCGCGGTCCGCGACGCTTCCGCGCACAGCCTGCTTTCGCGCGCCGTCCGCTTCCGCGCACGGCCCGCGCCGGTGCGCACGAGGTCAACGGCGAAAGCCCGGCTCAGGAGAGCCCGGACAGGGAGCGGGAACCCGGTTGTCACACCCCCGTGCCACACTCGGACCGTGCCCAGGCAGCCACTGGAAGACCTCGTCCGCCTCCGCCGAGCCCGCGACCGCATGGACCGCGACTACGCAGAACCTCTCGACGTCCCCGCCCTCGCGCGGGAGGCCCTCATGTCCCCGGGCCACTTCTCCCGCAGCTTCCGCACGGCCTACGGCGAGACGCCGTACAGCTATCTGATGACCCGCCGCGTGGAGCGGGCCAAGGCGCTGCTCCGGCGCGGCGACCTGACGGTCACCGAGGTGTGCTTCGCCGTGGGGTGTACGTCCCTGGGGTCCTTCAGCTCCCGCTTCACCCAGTTGGTCGGAGAGACCCCCAGCTCCTACCGGGCCCGCGGGCACGAGGCCGGCGCGGCCATCCCGGCCTGCATCGCCAAGATCCACACGCGTCCGGCGAAGAAGCCCCGTCCCGGGGCGGCACAAGCCCCCGCGCGCCCTTAACGTGGGCGTCATGGACATATCCCTCTCGACGTGCTTCATCGCCGTCGACGACCACGACAAGGCGATCGCCTTCTACCGTGACGTCCTCGGCCTCGACGTCCGCAACGACGTGGGCTTCGAGGGGATGCGCTGGGTGACCGTCGGCTCGCCGTCCCAGCCGGACGTGAACATCGTCCTGGAGCCGCCGCTGGCCGACCCCGCCGCCGCCCCGGACGACCGCCGGGCCATGGCCGAGCTGCTGGCCAAGGGCCTGCTGCGCGGCGTGATCTTCTCCACGGCGGACTGCGACGCCACCTTCAAGCGGATCAGCGAGGCGGGCGGCGACGTCCTCCAGGAGCCGATGGACCAGCCGTACGGGATGCGCGACTGCGCCTTCCGCGACCCGTCCGGCAACCTCCTGCGCTTCACCCAGCCCCTCCGCGACGCCTGAGACCGGGCCCGCCCGCCACGACGCACGACGCCCGGTGCCGAGTACTCGGTACCCCGCCCCCTTCCGGAGGTCCCCGTGCCCGCTCCCCAGTCCCCGCCCCCTCCGGCGCGCTACGACGACCTGCGCGCCCTGTTCGTCAACTGCACCCTGAAGCACTCCCCCGAGGTCAGCAACACCCAGGGCCTGATCGACATCAGCAAGGCGATCATGGAGAAGCAGGGGGTGACCGTCGACGAGTTCCGGGCCGTGGACCACGACATCGCGTTCGGCGTGCGCCCCGACATGACCGAGTACGGCGCCGCGAGCGACGCGTGGCCCGCGCTCTACGAGCGGGTCGCCGCGGCCGACGTCCTGGTCCTGGGCGGCCCGATCTGGCTGGGCGACAACAGCTCCGTGATGAAGCTGGTCATCGAGCGCCTGTACGGCCTGTCCGGCGTCCTCAACGAGCAGGGCCAGTACGCGTACTACGGCCGCGTCGGCGGCTGTCTGATCACCGGCAACGAGGACGGCATCAAGCACTGCGCGATGAACGTCCTCTACAGCCTCCAGCACATCGGCTACACCATCCCGCCCCAGGCCGACGCGGGCTGGATCGGCGAGGCGGGCCCGGGGCCCAACTACCTCGACCCGGGCTCCGGCGGCCCCGAGAACGACTTCACCAACCGCAACACCACCTTCATGACCTGGAACCTCCTGCACATGGCGCGCCTGCTCAAGGACGCGGGCGGCATCCCCGCCCACGGCAACCAGCGATCCGAGTGGGACGCGGGCTGCCGCTTCGACTTCGAGAACCCCGAGTACCGCTGACTCGCACCCGAGTGCCGCTGACTCGTACTTTCGGACGGTACGGAGTCGGGCGATTCGTCCCTGCGGTGGGGGCGGGAACCCGGTCCGGCTCGCGAAGGTGGAGGGGAATCGTCCCCGACCTGGAGCAGCCGTGACCACTCTTTCCAGTGCCCCCGCTCGCGGTGCGCGGCGCAGCCGCATCGACGCACTCGACGCCCTGCGCGGGTTCGCGCTGTGCGGGATCCTCCTGGTGAACATCCCGCAGATAGCGGAGATGCCGGGCTTCGAGACGGCCGGGCGGCTCCTGCCCGCCCGCGAGGCCCTGGACCTCACGGTGCAGCACCGGTTCTTCCCGCTGTTCTCGTTCCTGTTCGGGCTGAGCTTCGTGCTCTTCTTCGAGAGCGCGGCGGCCCGCGCGGCCAGGCCGAGGGTGCTGTTGCTGCGCCGTCTCCTGGCCCTGGCGGTCATCGGCGCACTGCACCAGTGGATCTATCCGGGCGAGGCGCTGCTGCCCTACGCGATGTGCGGACTGCTCGTGCTCCTCCCGGCGACCTGGCTGCCGCGCTGGGCGGTGCTGGCGGGCGGTCTGGTGGGCACGGTGGCGGGGGTGACCCTCGCGGGCGGCGGTGTGGCCGTGATCCCGGGGCTGTTCCTGCTCGGGGCCGCCACGGCCCGCTACGGCATAGCCGACACCCTGGAGCGGCGCGGCCGTCAGCTGGCCGTGGCCTTCGGCGTCTCCGCCCCGCTCGCGGTCGCCGCCGCCGTGTGGCAGCACCGGAGCACGTACGACGCGGTGGCAACGCGGGCCGCGGCGATCGCCGGTCTGGTGGGCGCCGTCGCCTACGTCTCGGGCTTCCTGCTGCTGTTGCGCGGTCCGCTCGGCCGTGGCCTGTCGGCGGCCCTGGCACCGCTCGGCCGTACGGCCCTCACCAACTACGTGATGGCGACCCTGCTGGTCCTGGGGCCGGTCCCGCTGCTGGGGCTGCGCGGCTCGAACCGTTTCGGCGTCGCGGTGGCCCTGGCGGTCGCGATCCTCGTCGTCCAGTCGGTCGTGAGCCGGGCCTGGCTCGGGCGGTTCCGGTACGGCCCGCTGGAGTGGGCCTGGCGGTGCGTGACGTGGTGGGAGCCCGTGTCGCTCAAGCGCTGAGCGCCCGTACCGCCGCCCCGTCCGCTCCTCACTCCCGCCGCGTCAACGCCGCATCAGCCCCGTCTCCCAGGCCCAGGCCGCGATCTCCACGCGGTTGCGGGCGGTCAGCTTGTTCTGGATGGAGACCAGGTGCGACTTGACCGTCGACATGGAGATGAAGAGACCGTCGGCGATCTCCTGGTTGGTGCGGCCGCGGGCGACGAGGCGTACGACGTCCAGTTCCCGCTCCGAGAGGTGGGCCTCGGCCTCGGGTGCGGGTGGTGGGTCGGCCGGGCCGAGCCGTTCGAGGAGCCGCAGGGTGACGGCCGGGGAGACCAGCGCGTCGCCGCGGGCCGCGGCGCGCACCGCTTCGACGAGCAGGGCCGAGCCGCCGTCCTTGAGCAGGAAGCCCAGGGCGCCCGCGCGGAGGGCGCCGTAGAGGTAGTCGTCCTGGTCGAAGGTGGTGACGACGACCACCGGGAGGGGTTCGGCGGCCTGGGGTCCGGCCAGCAGGCGGGTCACTTCGAGGCCGTCGAGCCTGGGCATCCGGATGTCGACGAGGCACACGTCGGGGCGCAGGCGGCGGGCGAGTTCCACGCACTGGGCGCCGTCGGCGGCCTCGGCGACGACTTCCAGGTCCGGCTGGGTGTCCAGGATCAGCCGGAAGCCGGTGCGGACCATCTCCTGGTCGTCGGCGATCAGGACCCGTGTGGTGGCGCTCATGGCCCCGATCCTGCCAGCTCGCCGTCGGCCGCCGGCGGCGGTGCGGCGAGGGTGGGGAAGCGGGCGGTGACGCGCCAGCCGCCGCCCGGTTCGGGCCCTGCGGCGAAGCTGCCGTTCACGGCCTCGGTGCGTTCGCGCAGACCGATCAGGCCGAGGCCGCCGCGTCCGCCGGGCGGGGTGGTCCTCCGGGGCGGCGCGCTGTTGACGACGTCCACGACGAGCGCGCCGTGGTCCGTGTCCAGTACGACGTCGGCCTGCTCCGCCCCTGCCGCGTGGCGGGCGATGTTCGTCAGTCCTTCCTGGACGACGCGCTGCACCGAGGTGCCCACTTCGGGGGCGAGCCGGGCCGCCCGGGCGGCGGACGAGACGCGCAGCCGGGCGTCCGCGCCGCGCCCGTCGCGGCCGTGCGCGGCGACCAGCTCGGCGAGTTCGGCGGTCAGCTCTCCCTGGCGTACGGCCTGGGTGGACTCCTCCCTCAGGACACGGACCAGTCGGCGCATCGAGTCGAGGGTCTCGGTGCCGGCCCGTTCGATGGAGCGCAGGATCGGTTCCAGCTGGTCGGGGGCGCTCTCCCGGACCGCCTGGGCGGCTTGGGCCTGGACCACGATGCCGGTGACGTGGTGGGCGACGAAGTCGTGCAGGTCGCGGGCGAGCTCGCGGCGCTCGGCGTCGCGCACGGCCAGTACGGCACGGTCGCGGCGGTCGTCGAGGACGCGCAGGTAGGCCCCGAGCCCGCCGGCGCCCGCGGCGGCCAGGGTGAGCAGGAAGGCGAACGTGTCCCCGTCGGTGCTGCGCATCCGCAGGGGCAGGGCCATGACGGAGACGGCGAGCAGCAGGCTGAGGCCGACCGCGATGCCCGCCGGTGCGCGACGGGCGGTCCTGCCCAGCAGCACCAGCAGCGCGGCGGTCTCCAGCAGGCCCCAGCTGCCGGTGACCCCGCCGTCCCAGGTGGTGAGGAGGGCGGTGCCGCCCAGGGACAGGCCGATGGCCGCTGCCGCCCGCCACGGCAGCCTCAGCCGCGGCAGGGGCGCGAACGCGACGGCGGTGACCAGGGCTTCACAGACCAGCACGGGCCAGAGGCGGCCGGGCCGGACGCTGAGTACATCCACGGCGACCAGCAGGACCGCTCCGACGGCGGCGGCGAGCACCGCCGCGCATCGCTGGGTGGTCCACGGCTGCCTGATCCACGGCTGCTCGGCGTGCGGTGCGTCCGGCCGGGGGCGGGGACGGCCGGGGAGGTACGTGCTCACTGTGTGACAGTAGGGAGGCGGACGGGCCGTCCGCACCGGCCGAACGGTTGATTGCGCGCCGCTGGCCCCGGCCATTCGTACGGGCCTGTCCCACGGGCCCGTGTCACTGCCCTGTCCCACGGGCCTGACCCACGGGGCTGTGTCAGCGGTCCTTCACGGTGATGCCGGCGATGCGGGCGAGCTCGGGGGCCAGGTCGAGCATCTGGTGGGTGCTGATCGTGGTGCCCCTGAGTGCCGCGACGCCCGAGGCGATGGACAGCGCGGAGGCTTCGCGCAGGTCCACCTTCTTCAGGACGGCCTTGTCCAGCGTGATGCCGTCCAGCGTGGAGCCGGGGAAGGCCACGGAGGTCAGTGTCGCCCCGTCGAAGCCGACGTCGCGCAGCAGGCAGTCGACGAAGGTCACGTTCGTCAGCTTGGCCATGCGGAAGTTCACCGAGTCGAACTTGCAGTGGTGGAAGACGGTGCGCTGCAGGTCGGCGGCGTGGATCTCCGTACCGGCGAAGAGGCTGTCCCGCCACTCCCCCTCCTGCCAGCTGGTCTCGGCGAAGTCGGCGCCGATCACGCGCGCGTTGTGGAACCACACCTCGCCGAAGCGCGACCGCCGGTAGCGCCCCTGGGCGAAGGTGACCGAGGAGAACGCGGCCTCGGTGAACCGGGTGTTGCCGCAGTCGGAGTCCTCGAAGGAGCATCCGTCGAAGTGGACGCACTCGTACAGGCTCTCCCGTTCGAGCGGGCCGCCCTCGAACGGGGTCAGGTACGGCGCGTACGGGAGTGCGGCCAGGTCTCGGGGCGACGGGGTGCGCATGCGGGGTCCTCGGGGTCGGCGGCGGGCGGCCCTCCCGGAGGGCCGGTCGTTCCCGCCCGGTGGGAGCCCTCCATGGATATCGCTGTCCGATCGGTTCTGCCCAATCGGGACCCGGACGGCTGCGCTCCGGACGAGCGGCGCGGTCCGTGCCCGAGCCCTCCCCCAGCCACGGCGGCCTGCCCGGCGGCGCGCCGCGAGAAATCCGCTCACGCGCGCGAGTGGCCCAACTTCCGTGTGGTCTCCAGTAGTTCAGGAGTGGATCCCGCCCTGTCGCACGAGTGGGTTACCCCTATCGTGGCTCCATGCCCGCAGAACTGATCCGCATCGTCTCCCGTGACTCCCCCATGGCGCTCGCCCAGGTGGCCCGCGTGCGCGCCGAGCTCGGGGCACTGCACCCGGGGATCCGTACGGAGGTCGTTCCCGTGAAGACCACGGGTGACAAGTGGATGGGCGACCTCTCGCAGGTCGACGGGAAAGGCGCGTTCACCAAGGAGGTCGACGCGGCGCTGCTCGCGGGCGAGGCCGACCTCGCGGTGCACTGCGTGAAGGACATTCCCGCCGACCGTCCGCTGCCTGCGGGCACCCGGTTCGCGGCCTTCCTCAAGCGCGACGACATCCGTGACGCGCTCGTGCACCCCGCGGGCCTGACGCTGGACGAGCTGCCGCCGGGCACGCGCATCGGGACGTCGTCGGTCCGCCGGAAGGCGCAGCTGGCCGCCGCGTACCCGCACCTGGAGTGCGTGCCCATGCGCGGCAACGCCAACCGGCGGCTGGCCAAGCTGGCCGAGGGGCAGGCCGACGCCCTGCTGCTCGCCGTGTCGGGCCTGGAGCGCATCGGGCGCGCGGACGTGATCAGCGAGGTGCTCGGGGTGGACCGCATGTGCCCGCCCATCGGTGCCGGGGTGCTGGCGCTGCAGTGCCGTGAGGACGACGAGTCGACCGAGGAGACCGTGCGGGGCCTGGGGGACCCGGCGGCGTGGCGGGAGACGACCGCCGAGCGCATGCTCCTGCACGTGCTGCAGGGCCACTGCAACAGTCCGATCGCCGGGTACGCGCAGTGCGCGGCGGACGGCCGGCTGTCGCTGTGGGGGCGGGTGTTCAGCCCGGACGGCAAGCAGGTCCTGGACGCCCACGAGTGGGCGGGGCCGCTCGATCCCGCGACGCTCGGCATGTCCGTGGGGGTGGCGCTGCTGCGCCAGGGCGCGCGGGACCTGATCGACAGCATCCCGCACTGAGCGGACGGGCAGCGCGGGCGGGGCCCGCTACGCTCCGCGCGCCAGTTGCCGTCCCGACTCCTCCGCCTCGCGCATCCGTCGTGCGAACTCTCCGTCGCGTTCGAGCCGGGCCCGTACGGCCTCCTGGGCGACGCCTGCCGCCGCGCAGGCCTCCGCGGTCGTCGCTCCCGTGCGTACGTGTCCGATGACGAGTTCCGCGCGCTTGGCGGTCACGCGCGTGCTCATCTGCACCCCGTACTCGGCCGCCATGCGGCCCACTTCCCGGTAGGCGCCGCGGAACACGCTGTCCGTGGCCGACCAGGTGGACACCAGGTGGTCGGAGAGACCGGCCGCCCGTGCCGCGTCGACGCGGTTCATCCCCATGGCCATGCACACCAGGAGGGTGGCCCGCTGCCGGATGCGCTCCTCCTGGCGGCCGTCGGGGTCGCGTCCGGCGATGGCGGCGGCGAGCCGCAGGTCCTGGGCGGCGGCCCGCAGCACGTCCTCGTACGGGATTCCGGTCTCCAGCGCCGCCGTGCCGGCGCTGTGTCCGGCGCAGATCAGTTCGACGAGCCTGTCCCGTAGCCCGGACGGGAACGGCGCGGAGGGCGCCATGGCGTCCGTGAACGGGGGCCGTCCCCCGTGCCCGGCGTACTCGCCCGCGTGCGTGTGCTCGGTGTGCGTCATCTGGATCCCCCGTCGTCCGTCGTCGTGGGACGGCTTCGATCTGCGTGATCTCCCCGGTGCCGTACCCAACGGCGCGGATCCGCCCGAGGACACGCACCCCGTTAGGGCGGCCGCGTGCCGGGGAACGGTGACGGGCACACCCCTGCCCCCAGCAACGAAGGAGTCCGCGCGCTCATGCACATCGATCTGACGGGACGCACCGCCCTGGTCACCGGTTCCACCCAGGGCATCGGCGCCGCCATCGCCACCGGCCTGGCGCGCGCCGGGGCGCGTGTCGGCATCAACGGCCGCACGAAGGAACGCGTCGACGCGGCGATCGCCAAGATCGGCGCACGGGTGCCGGGCTGCGACCTGGTCGCCGTGGCCGCCGACGTCACCACCGAGGAGGGCGCCCGCGCGGCGGCCGACGCGCTCCCGCGCGTGGACGTCCTGGTGAACAACCTGGGGATCTTCGGTTCGGCCGATCCACTGGAGATCACGGACGCCGAGTGGCGCCGGTACTTCGAGGTGAACGTCCTGGCGGCGGTCCGGCTCATCCGCCAGTTCCTGCCCGGGATGGCCGAGCGGGGCTGGGGGCGCGTGCAGAACATCGCCAGTGACTCGGCGGTGGCGATCCCCGCCGAGATGATCCACTACGGGGTGTCCAAGACGGCCCTGCTGTCGGTCACGCGCGGGTTCGCGAAGCAGGCAGCGGGGACGGGTGTGACCGTGAACTCGGTGATCGCGGGGCCGACGCACACGGGCGGTGTGGAGGACTTCGTGTACGAACTGGTCGACCGGGAGCTGCCCTGGGACGAGGCGCAGCGCGAGTTCATGCGGCTGCACCGTCCGCAGTCGCTCCTGCAGCGTCTGATCGAGCCCGAGGAGATCGCCAACATGGTCGTCTACCTGGCCTCGGACCAGGCTTCCGCGACCACGGGGGGCGCGCTGCGCGTGGACGGCGGGTACGTCGACTCGATCCTGCCGTAGGCGCGCTTCCCGGCCGGTCGGCCCGGAAGCGCGAAACAGGTGTGAAACGCGCGTGGGCTACTGTCGGCCGCATGAACACCGAGGTCAGCCGAACGAGTACGGACAACAGCGCGGACGGGACGGCGGACGCGGGCCCCCGCCTCCGTCCGGGCCACGAGGGCGATCTCTCCGAACTGACCCGCATCTACAACCACTACGTCGCCGAGACGCCGATCACCTTCGACATCGACCGGTTCACCGTCGAGCAGCGCCGCCCGTGGCTGGAGAGCCACCCGGACCACGGCCCGTACCGGCTGATCGTGGCCGAGCGGAACGGCACGGTGATCGGCTACGCGACCAGCAGTCCGTTCCGCCCCAAGAAGGCGTACGAGACCTCGGTGGAGACCAGTGTCTACCTGGCGCCCGAGCAGGTCGGGCGAGGCGTCGGCGGGCTGCTGTACGAGGCGCTCTTCGATGCGCTGGCCGGGGAGGACGTACGCCAGGCCCTGGCGGCCGTCACCGTGCCGAACGCCGCCTCGGAGCGGCTCCACCTGCGGCTCGGTTTCGAGCCCGCGGGTGTGCACCGCGAGGTGGGCCGCAAGTTCGGGCGGTTCTGGGACGTGGCGTGGTTCCAGAAGGCGCTGGCGCGCTGACGGCCCCTCCCCCTCCGGTCAGCGGTGGGTGAACTCGGGCGGGCGCTTCTCCATGAAGGCCGTCATGCCCTCCTTCTGGTCGGCCGTCGCGAACAGTGCGTGGAAGAGCCGCCGCTCGAAACGGACACCCTCCGCGAGCGTGGTCTCGAAGGCCCGGTTCACCGCCTCCTTGGCCATCATCGTGACCGGCGCGGACATTCCCGCGATGGTGTCGGCGACGGTGAGTGCCTCGTCGAGCAGTGCCCCGGCGGCGACCGTCCGTGAGACCAGGCCGGCGCGCTCGGCCTCCTGCGCCCCCATGGTGCGGCCGGTCAGACAGAGGTCCATGGCCTTGGCCTTGCCGATGGCGCGGGTCAGCCGCTGCGAGCCCCCGATGCCGGGGATCACACCGAGCTTGATCTCCGGCTGGCCGAAGGAGGCCGTGTCGGCGGCGATCAGGACGTCGCACATCATCGCCAGCTCGCAGCCCCCGCCGAGCGCGTGTCCGGCGACGGCGGCGACCGTGGGCTTGCGCACCTGTGCGAAGCGGTCCCAGACGGCGAACCAGTCGCTCAGGTACGTGTCCGGGTACACCTGCGGGCGCATCTCCTTGATGTCGGCCCCGGCCGCGAAGGCCTTCGCGGAGCCGGTGAGGACCAGACAGCCGATGCCGGGGTCGCGGTCGAGCGCTTCGGCCGCCGCGACGACCTCCGTCATCAGCTGCAGGTTCAGCGCGTTCAGGGCCCTGGGCCGGTTGAGGGTGATCAGGGCGGTGCGGCCCCTGCGCTCGACCAGGATGGTCTCGTACGCGTGCGCGTGCGTGGTCTCCCATCCGCTGTCGTGCCCGTTGTCCCCGTCGGTCACGCTGTTGTCGCCGGTCACTCTGTTGTCGCCGGTCATCGCGGCACTCCGTCCGTTCCGCGGGGCGTGCCCGCTCTGATCGTCCCTACGATCCCCGAGAAGTCCTGCCCCGCGCCCGCTCCCTCGGCGTACCGCGCGTACAGCTCCGCCGCGCGCAGGCCGAGCTCCGCGGCCACCTCGCCCTCGCGGATGGCGTCCGCGGCCAGCCCGAGGTCCTTGGCCATGAGCGGGGCGGCGAACCCCGGGCGGTAGTCGCGGTTGGCCGGGCTGTCCGGCACGGGTCCGGGTACGGGGCAGTTGACGGTCAGCGCCCAGCACTGGCCGGAGGCCGTGGACGCCACGTCGTACAGCGCCTGGTGGGCGAGCCCGAGGCTCTCGGCGAGGACGAACGCCTCGCTCACGGCGATCATCGAGATGCCGAGGATCATGTTGTTGCAGATCTTGGCCGCCTGGCCCGCGCCCGCGTCACCGCAGTGCACGGCCTTCCTGCCCATCGCGGCGAGGAACGGCCGCGCGCGTGCGAAGTCGGGCGCACTGCCGCCCGCCATGAAGGTCAGGGTGGCGCCCTGTGCCCCCACCACTCCGCCGGACACCGGGGCGTCCAGGGCGCGGTGTCCAGCCTCCACCGCGGCAGCGTGGGCCACGCGCGCGGTGGCGACGTCGATCGTGGAGCAGTCGATGAACAGGGTGCCGGGCGACGCCGCGGACAGCAGTCCCTCGTCCCGGTAGAGGGCGAGCACGTGACGGCCTTCGGGCAGCATGGTGATCACGACCTCGGCGCCGGCCGCCGCGCTGGAGGCGGAGGGCGCCACCTCCACCCCGTCGGCCGCGGCCGCCGCACACGCGCGCGGCACGAGGTCGTACCCGAGGACGCGGTGGCCCGCCCTGACGAGGCTGGCGGCCATGGGCCCGCCCATGTGGCCGAGTCCGATGAAGGCGATGGTCGACGCGGTGCTCACCAGGGGACCTCCTGGGTCAGGGGCGCGGTGGCCAGGCGCAGTTCACGGTCGCCGAGCGGCGCGAAGAAGCGCTCGACGTCCGTGGCGGTCACCTCGACGAAGGTGGCGGGCGTCCAGCGCGGCGCACGGTCCTTGTCGACGACCTGGGCGCGGATGCCCTCGGCCAGGTCGGGGTGGCCCAGTGCGGCGCAGGAGACCCGGTACTCCTGTTCCAGGACGTTCTCCAGCGGCCCGAGTCCCCGGGCGCGGCGCAGGGCCGCCAGGGTGACCTTCAGTGCGGTCGGTGACTTCTCCATCAGCGACGTCACGCTCGCGCGGGCGGCGGGTTCGTCGCGGGCCGCCAGCCGTTCGACGATCTCCTCGACCGTGTCCGCGCCGTAGCACTCGTCGATCCACTGCCGGTGTGCGGCGAGTTCGCCGGACGGTGCCTCTCCCACGGACCGGGAGAGTGCTTCCCGTACGGGCATCAGGGCCAGGTCCGCGAGGAACGCGGGCAGGGCGGACGAGGGCACGAAGTGGTCGGCGAGGCCGCACAGCTGTGCGTCGGCCGCGCCGACGGCGGCGCCGGTGAGGGCGAGGTGGGTGCCCAGCTCTCCGGGGGCGAGGCCGAGCAGATAGGTGCCTCCGACGTCCGGGACGAAGCCGATCCCCGTCTCCGGCATCGCGACGCGCGAGCGCTCGGTCACGACCCGTACGGTGCCATGGGCCGAAACACCGACCCCTCCGCCCATGACGATGCCGTCCATCACGGCCACGTACGGTGTGCGGTAGCGCGCGATACGGGCGTTGAGCCGGTACTCGTCCCGCCAGAAGTCCGCCGATCCCATCGTCCCCGCGCGCGCGTCCGCGTGGATGGCGCGGATGTCGCCGCCCGCGCACAGTCCGCGTTCGCCCGCACCGCTGATGACCACCGTATCGACCGACGGATCGTCCTCCCACGCGTCCAGGGCGTCCGCGATGGTGCGCACCATGGTGTGGGTCAGTGCGTTGAGGGCCCGGGGGCGGTTGAGCGTGAGGTAGGCGGCGCGCCCTTCGGTGCGCAGGAGGACCGGGTCGTCGGGCGTGTTCGGCGGGACGGGTTCCGGGGTCATCGGGCGGCCTCCGTGAGCCCCCGGGCGACGATGACGCGCATGATCTCGTTGGTTCCTTCCAGGATCTGGTGGACCCGGAGGTCCCGGACGATCTTCTCGATGCCGTACTCGCTCAGGTAGCCGTAGCCGCCGTGCAGTTGCAGGGCGCGGTCGGCGACCGTGTAGCCGGTGTCGGTGGCGAAGCGCTTGGCCATGGCGCACAGCTGGGGAGCCGTGCGGTCGCCCCGGTCCAGCGCCTCGGCGGCCTGTCGTACGAGGGCCCGTGCGGCGGCGAGTTCGGTGGCCATGTCGGCGAGCCGGAACTGCAGGGCCTGGGCCTGGAGCAGGGGCGCCCCGAAGGCCTCGCGGTCGGCCAGGTGGGCGAGGCTGCGGTCCAGGGCGCTCTGGGCGCCGCCCAGGGAGCACGCGGCGATGCCGAGGCGTCCGCCGTTGAGGCCGTTCATGGCGATGCGGAACCCGTCGCCCTCGGCGCCGATCCTGCGGTCGGCGGGGACGCGCACACCGTCGAGGACGACCTGGCGCGTGGGTTGCGCGTTCCAGCCCATCTTGTGTTCGTCCGGGCCGAAGGAGACGCCGGGGTCGTCGGAGCGCACCACGAAGGCGGAGATGCCGGAGGGGCCGTCTCCGCCGGTGCGTGCCATGACGACGTACACGTCGGAGGCTCCCGCTCCGGAGATGAACTGCTTCACTCCGGTGAGGACGTAGGCGTCACCCTCCCTCCGTGCCGTGGTCCGCAGGGCCGCCGCGTCGGAGCCGGCTCCCGGTTCGGTGAGGCAGTAGCTCGCCAGTGTGTCGGCGGAGGTGATCCCGGGGAGCCAGCGGGCCCGCTGGCCGTCGTCGCCGTACCGGTCGATCATCCAGCCGACCATGTTGTGGATGGAGAGGTACCCGGCGATGGAGGGACAGCCGGTGGCCAGGACTTCGAAGACGAGTACGCCGTCGGCACGGCCGAGGGCGGAGCCGCCGTGGTCTTCGCGCACGTAGACGCCCGCGAGGCCGAGCCCGGCCGCCTTGCGGAGCACGTCGACGGGGAAGTGCTTGTCCCGGTCCCAGGCCACGGCGTGCGGGGCGAGGTGCCGCTGGGCGAAGTCGAGGGTGACCTCGGCGAGTGCGAGCTGGTCCTTGGTGAGCGTGGTCGTCGTCATGGCGCTCAGCCCATCGTCGGGATGGTGAAGTTCGCGCCTTCCTTGACCCCGGAGGGCCAGCGCGTCGTCACGGTCTTGGTGCGGGTGTAGAAGCGGACAGCGTCCGGCCCGTGCTGATTGAGGTCGCCGAAGCCGGATCGCTTCCAGCCGCCGAAGGTGTGGTACGCGACGGGGACGGGGATGGGCACGTTGACGCCGACCATCCCGGCGCCGACACGCCGGGTGAAGTCCCGGGCGGTGTCGCCGTCCCGGGTGAAGAGCGAGACGCCGTTGCCGTAGGGGTGTTCGCTGGGCAGGCGCAGCGCCTCCTCGTAGTCGGCGGCGCGCACGACGCACAGGACGGGGCCGAAGATCTCCTCGCGGTAGACGCGCATGGACGGCGACACGCGGTCGAAGAGGGTGGCTCCGGCGAAGAAGCCGTTCTCGTGTCCGGGGAGGGCGAAGCCCCTTCCGTCGACGACGAGTTCGGCGCCCTCGTTGACGCCGATGTCGACGTACCGCTGTACGCGGTCCAGCGCGTCGCGGCTGACCAGGGGCCCGAAGTCGGTCTCCGGGTCGTCGGAGCGGCCGATCCGCAGCTCGGCGATGCGCTCCTTGAGCCTGGCGACCAGCGCGTCCGCGGTGTCCTCGCCGACGGGAACGGCGACGGAGATCGCCATGCAGCGCTCGCCCGCGGACCCGTAGCCGGCGCCGATCAATGCGTCCACGGCCTGGTCGAGGTCCGCGTCCGGCATCACGATCATGTGGTTCTTGGCACCGCCGAAGCACTGGGCGCGCTTGCCGTTGGCGGCGGCGGTCGCGTAGATCCGCGCGGCGATCGGCGTGGAGCCGACGAAGCCGACGGCCTGGACGCGCGGGTCGTCCAGCAGCGCGTCCACAGCCTCCTTGCCGCCGTTCACGACGTTGAGCACACCCGGCGGCAGCCCCGCCTCCAGGAAGAGCTCCGCCAGCCTCAGCGGCACGGAGGGGGCTCGTTCGGAGGGCTTGAGGACGAAGGCGTTGCCGCAGGCGATCGCGGGCGCGGCCTTCCACAGCGGGATCATCGCGGGGAAGTTGAACGGGGTGATGCCGGCGACGACTCCGAGCGGGACGCGCAGCGAGTGCACGTCGATGCCGCTTCCGGCGTTGTCGGTGAACTCTCCCTTCAGGAGGTGCGGGATCCCCGCGGCGAACTCGACTACTTCCAGGCCGCGCTGGAGGTCACCGTGCGCGTCGGCGACGGTCTTGCCGTGTTCGGAGGACAGCAGGCGCGCGAGCTCGTCCCGCTGTCCGTCGACCAGTTGGAGGAACCGCAGCAGGACCCGGGCGCGCCGCTGGGGGTTCCAGTCGGCCCACGCGGGCTGCGCGGCGGCAGCGTCGTCGACGGCGGCCGTCGTGTCGTCGCGTCCGGCGAGCGGGACACGGGCCTGCACGGCGCCGCTGTTGGGGTCGTACACGTCGGAGTGGAGGCCGGAGGTGCCGACGGTGTGCTTTCCCCCGATGAAATGGGTGAGTTCACGGATCAGAGGCTCACGGTTCATGGATTCACCGATCACGAGTGGAAGTGAAGGAAACTGGCGTGAGGAATGCCCGGTACACCGCATGGCGGGAATGGATGGCGGGAATGGCCTTGAGGGCGTGCGTCATTACGGCACGTCCGTTCACGGCACGCGCCGTGCTATTGGGGAAATCGCCTTCGCGTCACCGCACGGCACGGGAAGGAGATGGCACCAACCGTGTGTTCAGGACGCGTCAGAGCAGACAGTCGCAGTCTTCAGAACGGACAGTGGGGTGGTGACGCGTCGCTCTCGTACGCGCTGGTCCCGTAAGTGCCGCACGTGTACGAGCCGTGCGCGTGCGCACCGGCGAACCTGCCGGTTGTGCCCACCGACAGGGCGGCGATCTTCTCAACTGGGCCGTGGGAACGCACCAGTGCCATGCGTGTCTGCTCCATCCTCGTGGACAACACGGAACACCCCACGGCCGGTATCCTGACTCCCGGATCAACGCGCGCCTCCGGCCTTCCCGACGGATCTCTCCGTCAGTGGCCCGGTCTTTCTGGAGGGCTCGCTCCCCGGTCACAGTGGCGGGACCGTGCCGGATTCTCACCGGCTTCCCTGCACCGCGGGTTTCCTCACGACCATATAGTTGGACGTCCTAGTAAGTCCACCCCGCTCCGGCCATTCTCTAGTCACGAGGGCGTTCGAACGCGGGGCTTAGGCTCAGCCCCATGCGTATCGCTTCCCTGCTCCCTGCCGCCACCGACATCGTCGCCGAACTCGGTCTGGCGCAGGACCTGGTGGGCCGCACCCACGAGTGCGACTGGCCGCCTTCGGTCGTGGCAGACATTCCCGTGGTCACTGCGGCGGGGCTCTCACAGGAAGCGCTGAGCAGCCGTGAGATCTCCGACGCCGTGGGCGGCTCCCGGCACTCCGGGTCCTCGCTGTACACCCTCGACACCGAGGCCCTCGCCGCGCTCCGGCCTGACGTGGTCCTGACGCAGGACCTGTGCGACGTCTGCGCGGTGTCGTACGAAGGGGTTGTCTCGGCCGTACGGGTACTGGACGCCGGAACCCGGGTGCTCAGCCTGGAGCCGAAGACGCTGGACGACGTCCTGGCCTGCATGGTCCGCGTGGGCGCCCTGCTGGGCGTGGAGGACGTGGCGAGACAGCGGCACGCCGAACTCACCGCGCGGCTCGCGACGGTGAGACAGCGCACCGAAGGGCGACCGCGCCCGCGCGTGGTGGCCGTGGAGTGGCTGGATCCACTGTGGCCCGCGGGCCACTGGGTTCCCGAGCAGATCACGTACGCGGGCGGAGAACCGCTGCTCGCCGCCCCGGGCGAGCACACCCGGCCCATGACCTGGGGCGAGGTCGTCGCGGCGCGGCCCGACACGCTCCTCGTCCTGCCCTGCGGGTTCAGTCCGGAACGCACCCTGCGGGAGACGGAGTTGCTGACCGGGCTGCCGGGCTGGGGCGATCTGCCCGCGGTGCGACGGGGTGAGGTGTGGGTGCTCGACGGACCGGCCTACTTCAACCGCCCCGGTCCTCGCGTGGTGCGGGGCGCGGAGGTACTGGCCCACGTACTGCACTCCGTGGACGCGGGGGCGCCCGTGACGACCGCGGAGGCACGCCGGCTGACGGACTGAGGCATTGCCGAGCTGACGGACTGAGGCATTGCCGAGCTGACGGATCGAGGGACCGAGGGGATTGCTGATTGCCGGGCCGAGCAGCGGCCCGGTTCAGTAGGCGGCGCCTCCGTCCCGTCCGTCGAGTCGGCAGCGCAGCTCATTGACCGCGAGCAGCGCCTGGGCGAGCATCCCCTGGGTCGCGTCCAGGGTGGCGTGTGCGGCGTTGCGGTGGTGCTGGTCGGCCTGGTGCTGGGCCACGGCGAGGTTCGCCGCGGCCAAGGCGCACATCTGGGCACCGTACACACCGGGCGGGTCGTCCACGCTGGGCTCCGGGTCCATGGGATCGCCATGGGGCAGGGGCGCGGTGGGCAGCAGGCTGAGGTCCGCGCCGGATCGACGGAGCCGGTTGACGAGAACGACCCGGCGCAGGTCGGTCGTACCGGTCTGGGCGTGCCAGCCGTGCTGAAGGGCGGGAAGACCGACGGGCGGCAGGGCCGCGGGTTCCGTGCGGCAGGCCGCTTCGAGTTCGGTGACGGCGAGCAGCGCGCCGAGGAGGTCCAGGACCTCGCCGTCGGCCCGGCTGTCGGGACGCCGTCGCGGATGGGGTACGGCGGCACGTCCGAGTGCCGCGAGCGCCGCGGTGACCTGGTCAGCCGTGACCGGCTGCTCCGCGCTGTGGACCTTCATGGCGAGCCCCCTCGCTGCCCGGCGCCGGCTCGCACCGCACGACGCCCCCTCCAGCGTCCAGCCTCGATGCCGCGATCGCCAGAGCGCACGGGAGCATTCGCGCCGGGAAGTACGGCCCGGATGCGCGACCTGGGTCGTCACGCCGACTCCCGGCACCGGGAGCGAGGCCGGCCCGAGGCTGAAATCCCGAGGCTGAAATCCCGAGGCTGGAATGAGGCAGGTACGAGGACAGAACGAAGCCAGGCCGACGTTGGGGCGACGTCGACTCAACGCCGGTACGACAAGCTGATCGCGATTGTGGAAAACGGAGATCAGGCATCGGCGCCGCCGCCCATACTGGCCATCCGCCGCAACCGCGGCCATCAGAGCCCGGCCCCCGCCCCGACCCGTGGAAAGGCCATGAACGACTCCTCTCATCTGCCCCGTGGCCTGCCCCGCGGCCTCACGAAACGGCTGCTGCTGACCCTGCTGTGCGTGGTGGTCTTCCGCCTCGGGCAGCAACTGCCGCTGCCCGGCGTGGACATACGGGCGGTCCGGGAGTACGACCTGTTCCCCGGGCCGGTCGACCTGCTGACCGGCGGTGCGCTGCCCCGGCTCGCCGTGCTGGGCCTGGGCGTGTACCCCTTCTTGAGCGCGGGCGCGGTCATGGGCCTGCTGGTCACGGTGGTCCCGCGGTTGTCGTCGCTGGCAGCGGCGGGGCCTGGCGGAGCGCGGCGGATACGTCAGTACACCCGTGTCCTCACGGTCGTCACGGCCGCCGCCCTGAGCACCATCGCGCTGCTGACGGCCGCACGGTTGCCAGGCCCCAGCGGGGACGGGCTCCAGGTCCTCCGGGACCAGGGGGCGCTGTCGATGGCCGCCATGGTGGCCGCGATGACCGCCGGAAGCATCGTCGCGATGCGGCTCGCCGAGCTGATATCCGACCACGGCACGGGCAACGGCTTCGCGCTGCTGATCGGCACGCAGATCCTGGCCGTCCTGCCGGGTGAGTTCTGGGCGGTACGGGAGGGCAAGGGCGTCGTCGCCTTCGTGCTCCTCTGCCTCCTGGTGGTCGCGGTCGTGGTGGTCACCGCCTTCGTGGAGGGCGGCCGGCGCGAGGTGCCGGTGCAGTTCGCCCGGCGCATGATCGGGCGGCGGACCAGCGGGGCCACCTCCGCGGTGATCCCGCTGCGGGTCGGCCCGGAACGCTCGGTGGCAGGACAGGCCGCGAACGTCCTCTTCCTGCTGGCCCTCCTGACGAGCCTGGCACCGGACGCCGGCTGGCTGAGAGGGGTGCGTGAGCACCTGGTCGCGCAGACCGATGTCTGGCGGCTGACGGCGCTGGCCCTGCTGATCGTCCTGTTCACGTTCTTCACACGGGCCGTCGACTTCGACGTCGCGTCCCTCGCAGACCGGCTGAAGCGGGAGGGCGCCTTCATACCGGGCATACGCCCCGGCTACCCGACCGCCGACTACCTTCGCTACGTGAGCACACGGATCACCACGGTGTCGGCCCTCTACCTGGTGGTGCTGGCCTTCGCGGTGACCGGTATGTCGGCGGTGCTGAGCGGAGGCGCGCGGCTTCCGTACGGGGGTGAGGCGGTGTTCTTCGTGGTGGCACTGGCGGCGGAGACGGTGGCCTTCGTCAACTCGGCCCGGCTGATGGAGCGTTACGCGCAGTACGTGCGGTGAGGTGTCGATGACGGGAGGCGGGTGCCGGGAACTGTCGACCGGAGGAGGCCGGGAAAGGTCGGAAAGCAGGGGGAAACGGGGTTGACGGGCGGGGCGGTCGGGGGTCAGCTGGTGCGATGCACGATCTTCGTTTTCAGCAGCCCGACAGCGACGCCACGCTGGCGGAATGGCGGCACGTCCACAACACGGTCATCCCGACGCACGTCCTGTCCCTGGACGAGGTGCGCGAGCGGGCGGGGCGCAACCACTTGGAGGTCGTCCACGCGGGCGGCGAGCTCGTCGGGTGCACCACCGTGCGACCGCCTCAGGACGGGTCGCGGACGGCGACCGTCATCGCCCGTACGCTCCCGGAGCACCGGGGGCGCGGATACGGGGCGCTGATGTACGCGCACGGCCTGGAGCGGGCGCGGGAGCTGGGGGCGGAGGTGGTCGAGACGGTGGTGCTGTCCTCGAACGAGGACGGGCTGCGGTTCGCGCTGAAGCACGGGTTCACGGAGCTTGAGCGCTATGTGCTGCCCGGGGAGACGGTTCCGTGGATCGACCTCCGGCTCGTGGAGGAGCCGGACGAGGCTTGATCCCGACGCCTGGACGGGGTCAGTCGAGCATCGCGACCGCTTCCACCTCCACCAGGTGCTCGGGCACGTCGAGCGCGGCGACGCCGAGGAGCGTGGCGGGCGGGGTGGCCGCGATGCCCAGCCGGGACTGCGCCCGGGCGATGCCGTCCAGGAGCTGGGGCATCCGGTCGGGGGACCAGTCGACGACGTGGACGTTCAGCTTCGCCACGGCGCTGAAGTCGGCGCCCGCGGCGGCAAGGGCCGTGGCGACGTTGAGGTAGCACTGTTCGACCTGGGCGGCGAGGTCGTCCGGACCGACGGTGACGCCCTCGGCGTCCCAGGCGACCTGGCCGGCGACGAAGACGAGTTTCGTCCCCGAGGCCACCGCCACCTGCCGGTAGACGTCGATCCGGGGCAGTCCGGCGGGGTCGAGCAGGGTGACGGCCATGGTGAACGGCTCCTCGTCATTTCGATCATCAGGGGAAGAGAGCGCTTGTCCTGCACGGCTCCCCCACGGTCAACATCCGTGCGCTCCCGGGGCCGTCGCCCAACGTAGGTGAGGTGGCGGCTGACATGGAAGAACGCACTTTTCCGTGACCAAGGCACCTTGAGGTAACCCGGCCGCTCGGACACGAGCCCCCGCCCCATGGGTACAAGCGCTTGCCTCCGGACTCCTCCCCACGTCGGACGGCATGGGGCGGACAGGACCAGAAGGACTAACCCCATCGGGGAACGTCCCGGTGGCGGCAGGGCTCCCGTGGATCGCGGGGCGCAGCGGTACCAGGCCAACGCCCATGCACCAAAGGGGACATTGCCGCACGGAAGGTGCCACTGGGACACTCGAAGGGTCGCCCGGATGTGGCCATGACAGCACGACCGGAGTCGTACCCCGCCGCAGGTCGTGACAGGAAGCTGGTGCGCACGATGGCCGGACGCTGTGCCGTGCTCTTTCCCGGGCCGGACGCCTACACCCCCGGGGCCCTCTCGTCCCTCGCCAGGAGCGAACCGCTCGTCGGGGAACTCCTCTCCGACGTCGACCACGCCGCCGCCCTCGCCCGCCGCCCGCCCGTGTCACCGCTGCTCCTCGACGAGGACGCGCCGGCGCTCGACGCGCTGGCGACGACGGCACCCGCCGAACTGCACACGGCGGTGTTCGCCGCCGAGTTCGTCCTCTTCCAGCTCCTCACCGGGCGGCACCGGCTCCGTCCCGATGTGCTGCTCGGGCACGGATTCGGGGACCTGGTGGCGCTGACGGCCGCCGGGATCCTGGACCTCCGGCAGGGCATGGCGCTGGTGGCCGCCCGGGACGACGCCCTCGCGGCGCGGCCCGCGGCGCCCGGCGGCATGATGGCACTCGCGCTGTCCGGCGCCCGTGCCATGCACCTGCTGGCCGCCCTCGGCGAGTGGACGGTCTCGGTCTCCGCGCACGACGGCCCGCGCCAGTGCGTCGTCTCAGGACCGCGCACCGCACTGGACCGGGTGTACACGGCGGCCGGAGCACTGGGCGTACGAGCGGTCCGGCTCTGCGCGCCGTACGCCTTCCACAGTCGGGAACTGGGCGCGGCCGCCGATGAGTTCGCCGAGTACTCCGGGGCCGCCGTCAGACCGCGCCACGGTCGGCACCTGGTGTACTCGGCGACGCTGGGGAGGTCGCTCGACGGTCCCGAGGACACGGCGGCGCTCATCGCCGCGCACCTGGTGCGGCCCGTCCGGTTCGCCGACGCGGTGCGCGCGCTGCACGCGGAGGGCGTGGACGTGTTCGTGGAGTGCAGCCCTCGGAGCGCGCTCACCGAACACGTCACGGCCACCGTCCCGGGAGTCACCGCGATCGCTCCCCTGCACCGCCGCGCCACGGCCGCGGACGTCGCTGCGGCACTGGCATCGGCCTGTGACGTACCTACCGGCCGGCGCGCCGAGCAGCAGGAGGCGGCGCCGGTCGTCCCCCGGCCGCGCGGCCCCCTGGGACCCGTACGGCTTCCGCCGCCCCGGCGTGAGCCGAGCGTGCGGACGCCCGCGGAACCGACGGCCGCCGGCGCGCGCCGCACGCGTCGCGCGCGCCCCGGCGACGTCCTCGCGGGCGCGCCGCCCTCCGACCCGGACGCCGCCGTCATCGCCACCGGCGGCGTCCGTGGCACCACCGGCGGACCGGGCCGCAGCGGAGTGGCACCGTGCTGACCGCGCCCGCGCCCCGCGGGCCCCGCCACCACCTGGTGCGCTGCGCGGGCGGCACGGCCGACGTGTGGTGGCACCTGGCGCAGGGGCCCGCGACGCCCGGCCGGGGGCGCAGGCTGCTGGCCCACGCGCTGCGCATGACGTACGGAGCTCCCGCACGCGACGCCGTACTGGTACGCGACCCCTGGGGCCGTCCCGCCCTGCTCTCCGGACGTGGACTGCCCCGGCTGCACCTCAGCGCCACGCACTGCGGCCACCTGACGGTCGCCGTGGTGGCCGAGCGCTTCCCCGTGGGCATCGACGCCGAGGCCTTGGACGGGCCGCCCTCACCGACGCTGATCCGGTACGCACTGACCGCCCGCGAGCGCGCCGACCTCGCGGGCCTCCCTGAAGAAGAACGGGTACGGGCCTTCCAGCACATGTGGACGGCCAAGGAAGCAATGGCCAAGGGACTCGGCTGGCCGTTGCTGCGGGCGCTGGTGGACGTGGAGGTGGCGTTGCGGCCCCGGCTGAGACTGGCCCGGCTGGGCAGCGTTCCGTGCCCCCGGGGCTGGGAACTGCGCCCGCTGAGACTCGCGGAACTTCCCGGGCCCGACGCCGCGGTCACCGTCACCCTCGCCGCGCGCCTGCCGGTGGTCCCGGCCGCCCGGGCCCGCACCGTACCCGTCGCACGACGGCCCCTCGCGTTTGAGCGCGGGGCCTGGACGCCAGAAGTGGGCGCGGGAACCGGAGGAGCGTTCGGGTGAGACGACGACGGAGCCGGAGGACACCGGTCACCAGCGGCTCGGGGCGCCGCCCTGGCGTGGGACGGTCTCGGACGTCGGACTGCTCGGGGCCGGGACCACACCCGCCTCGACGGCGACGAGGGCCGCCTCGGTCCGGCTGTTCACGCCGAGTTTGAGGAAGACGGACCGCAGATGGTTCTTCACGGTGCGTTCCGACACGGCCAGGCTGCGCGCGATGGACCGGTTCGTCATCCCGGCCGCGAGTCGCGCCACGACCTCGGTCTCCTTGGGCGTGAGCCCCATGCGGGCGCCGGAAGCGGCAGTCCGCCCGGTGCGGACCACGCGGGTGGGGGGCGCGTCGGTGACCGGGCAGGCGCGTACGACCTCGTCGAGGGCGAGCCTGAGTTCGACCAGGCAGTCCCACAGGCCCTCCAGGCTTGCCCTGGTCGCCTCGATGCGCTCCTGCACACGGGGCACCAGCTCCGCGTGCGCGGAGCAGCACGGCAGGTGCGCGGTGCGCGCTTCGTCGGGGCTCACCATGGCACTCGCTGTCGACCGCACGACTGACTCAACTCGACGCTCCGGACAGATGACAGGTGGTGGATGACGGTTGACGGATAGCAGATGGAGGATGGCAGATGACGGGTGACAGATGACGGATTTCAACTGGCAGCTGTCAGCCGACAACTGCTCGCTGACAACCGGCGTCATCTGTCCGCTGTCACCTGTCATCCGTCATCTGACCACCGCCAACTCCCCGGTCCTCAGCACTCCCCACCATTAGTGCCCACGGACCGACCCCGATCATGCCCACTTACGGACATGACCGACAGATTCCCGTTCCTGTCGTATCGGCGCCGTCATCCGGCGTACCTGCGACGGACCCCGGTGGACCGGCCCGTATCGGGTACGCGGCACCGGGAAGGGCGCGTCCGGCGCCCTTCGCGAAGGAGATTTCGAGCATGCCGCTGCCCTCGTACCGGCTCGCCGGGCACCAGGTCGTCAAGGTGTACGCAGTGATCGACATCGCCAACGCGGCGCGTGTCGGCCAGGACTTGGACCGCGTACTCGCCGACTGCCCCCGTGGCAGTTCGGTCGTCGTCGATCTGCGCGCCCCGCTGCTGACGGCCGCGGGCCTGGACGTGCTGGAACACGCCCACGAGACCGCGCTGCGGCACGGCCTGGCCCTGCGCGTGACCACGCGCCACGCGCTCGTGCGCAAGGTCCTGCGGATCACCGGGGCGGAACACCTCCTCGACGTGCACCGCGACCTCCGGGCCGTCTCCACCCACGCCTGAGGCCCGAGGCCCAAGGCGCGAAGCCCGAAGCCTCAGGCCCGAAGCCTCAGGCCCGAGGCCCGAGGCCCGGGGCCCCGATGTGGCCATCGACACGGCGGGGTCCGAAAACCGTCCCGGTTGAGCCGGGGATCCGGGGGCAGGCGGATGTCTGGTCCCGCCGTGTTCCCCCATCGCGGCGGGGCCAAGAACTTCCGGGCCTTCCCCGCGTCCCTTCACTCCGGCCGTCCTCCCCCGCCGTCACCCGAAGAGGCGGATGGCGCGACCGTCCCCCGCGGCCCTCGGCGGCCGGAAACGCTCCCCCGGCTCGCGTACGACCGCCCCCGAGCGACGGCATTGCGTCAACTCCTCTCCAAGCGGGCCGAAGCAGTACTTCCCCTCCGCTCACGGCGTGCCACGCTATGCCCAGGACCGTGCCGGGCGGAGTCGGCGCCGCACCGGGACGGGCGGTCCCGCGCGGACCGCGCGGGCCCCGCCGGTGTGCCGAGCGCATCCGGGGCGGGCCCGTTCCTCGCCCGCGCCGCCGCCCGCCGGTGAGCGGCCCGTCCCCCGCACGTCCGCCGTGACGCCCCTCGCACCTGCGCGCGACTCACCGCTCCGTCCACCGCGTCGGGGCTGGCCACATGGCGGATTGTGGTCGTATCAGAACGGATCACGCGTCGTTGACGGGTCGTGATCCTCAACTCCGCTGCCGGGGGCAGCTCCGTATCCGGGGGCCGCGACCGCGCGGGTGCCCCGGACGTCGGGACGCTCACCGGGCTGCTGTTCGCCGACGTCCCCGGCGGCGCGTGCGCCGCGCCGCTGGACGACGTGCACGGCCACTGGCGCAAGGCCGTCTCCACGGATCTTTTCCGCCATCGGTGCGGCACGGAGCGGGACCGGTGGGCGCTGGCGTACGCGCGCCTGCGGGCGCTCAACGAGGAGTTGGTGGCCCCCGAGCTGCTGCCGGGTGACGTGCGGGCGCTCACCGCGCTCCACGAGTGGGCGGCGGCCGTGGACGGCGCGACGGCCACCGTGGCGGGCATCCACTACAACGTCTTCCTGGGCAGCCTGTCCGATGACGTGTTCTCGCCGCCGCGCGATCTGTCGTCGTTCTTCTCGCTGGACCGCGTGGGGGTGTTCCTGTGCGCGGAACGGGCGCACGGCGCGGGTGTGGCGACGGTGCGGACCACGGCCCGGTACGACCCGGGCAGCGGGACCTTCACCCTGCACACCCCGCACGAGGGCGCAGCCAAGTGGCTGCCCGACGCGGGGACCGCGGGCGGCCCGAGGAGTGCGGTGGTCGCCGCCCGGCTGCTCGTCGGGGAGCACGACCACGGCGTGTTCCTGTTCGTGGCCGATCTGACGGACGGCGGTGGGCCGTTGCCGGGCGTGCGCGTCGCCATGGTGCCCGCCCGCGCGGGAGGGGCGGTGGAGCGCTGTGTCGCGGTCTTCGAGCACGTACGGCTGCCGCGCACCGCTCTGGTCCAGGGGCCGCACGGGCAGTTGGAGCCGGACGGGAGCCTGACGGCTTCGGCGTCGGCCGCGCCTGATGGTCCTGGCGGTCCGGTGCGGGGCGGGCGTGAGCGGGTGCCGCACGCGGTGGGGCGGGTGGCCGTCGGCGCGTTGTGCGCGGGCGCGAGCGCCCTGGGCGGCTCGCGCGCGGCGCTGGCCGTCGCCGTGCGCCGTGTCCGCCCTCGCGCGGGGGCCGCGCCCGGGGCCGACGGGCGCGGCGTACCAGCGGCGGAGGCGGTCGAGGCGGCGGACCTCGGGCCGTTGCTGCGGGGCACGGCGACCGCGTACGCGATGACCTTCCTGCTCCGGGGCGTGACCGCCCGGTGGCTGCACCCGGGACCCGGTGAGGGCGGTGTCGCCGAACGGGAGGCGCGCATCGCCAAGGCCTGGATCGCCGGGCGTGCGCGGGAGTTGATGGTCGTGGCGCGTGCACACTGTCCCGGTCTCGACCTGTTGACGGTCCCGCCGCTGCGGTTCGCGGCCGCCGTCGAGTTGATCTTCGGTCACGAGGTGGCTCCGGAGGCGCCGGCCGCGACCGGCGCGGAGGACCTCGCCGATCCGTCGTTCCTGCACGGGCTCCTGGTCGCGAAGGAACGTCACTCTCATCTGCGGGCCCGCGTCCTGTTGCGGGGCGCGTCGAGCGGCGCCGCGCTGGGCCCGTGGAACAGCGCGTCGCGGGCGGCGCTCGACCTGGTCGGTGCGTACGGGGCGCGCCTGGCCGCCGAGGACTTCGTGGCCGCCTGTTCCGCGCCGGTCGAGGGCCCGACGCGTACCGTGCTGCGCGACCTGTGCGCGCTGTTCCTGCTGGGCCAGGTGCGGCCGTACGGGGAACTGCTGCTCACGCGGGGCGCGTTGACCGCCACGCAGGTGGAGGCCGTGCCGGGCGTGGTGCGGGTGCTCGGTCGGCGGCTGGAGCCGTGGCTGGTCGAGCTGACGGAGGCGTTCGGGGTGCCCGAGGGGCACGTGGTGTCGGCGGCCGGGTAGCGGGCGGGGCGTAGGTCTCGGCCGGGCCCGGACCCCGCTCGGACCCGGGCCCCCGCCCCTCACTTGCCCCCGACGCGCTCCCACGGCCTGCCCGGCACCTTGTCGGCGTCCCGGTTGGGGGTGAAGTCGACCCGGGCCGGTCCCGGAAGCGAGGCGATGCGGGCCTCCAGGCGGCCCAGGCGCCCCTTGTCGTCGACCCAGTACGTGAGCGGGGACCGGCCGCCCTTGGCGCTGTCGCGCGGGCGCGGTCCCGAGTACAGGGTGTAGTCGGTGCCGTCGATGCTGGCGCGGCCGAGGCGGCGGGGGCCGGCCTGGGCGAGGAGCTGGGGGTTGTCGGGCCGGTCGGTGCCCATCGCGATCACCAGGCGCAGTGCCGCGTCGAGCGGGTCGGTGGTGTAGGCGCGCTGGGACCAGGTGCCCGGGTCGAGGGCGGCGGCCTGGGCGGCCGGGCGCTGGCCCTTCTTCTCGGGGACCTGGGCGACGGCGAGGCCACCGGTGTCCCAGGCGAGCAGGCCGCCGTCGCGGGACTCGGGGCGGCCGGTGGTGTAGCGGCCGACCGCGCGGTGGGCCCGGTAGTCGACGATGCCGTGGACGTCGGTCCCGTCGTCCCGGCCGCTGCCGGGGAGCGTGACGTGGACGCCGAGCGTCCCGGACTCGTACGCGCCGAAGCGGGCGAGGGCGAGTTGCTGGGCCTCGGTGGCGTTCAGCGCGCGGGGGGCGTCGTCGCCCGCGCCGGTGAACTCGTGCACGAGCACGCCCGCGGTGAGGATCGCGGCGGCGCCGATGACGGCGAGGGCGAGCAGGCGGGGGCGCCGGGACGGGGATGCCGTACCGCGCGACGGGGAGCCCGGCTTCCTGGGGTGCGGCGGGTGCGGGGCGGTCGTCCTCGATGGGGGCACGGTTCTCCTCGGCGGTGCTCGAAGGCGGGTGGAAGGGCGAGAGGGGACGGGGGGACGGGTTCAGGGGTGGTGGCGGACGTGCGGAGGTCCCCCTCGCCGGTGCGAGGGGGACCTCCCGGGGGCGTCGACGGGTGTCGCGCCGCTACTTCTTCTTGCGCTGCTCACCGCGCTTGTTGTACAAGCTCACGCTGAGCGTCTTGGTGTTCTCGCCGACGCCGTACGGGCCGAACACCCGGTTGGCGGGCATCACGTACCCCTCGGGGACGGCGAGCTCCTGGAGGTAGTACCGGCCCGGGAGGGTCGGGTAACGGCAGGTGCCGCGCCGGTCGGTGGCGCAGGCCGTACCGACCTTGGTGTCGCGGCCGGCTCCGGTGCGCTGGAGGCCGGGCTTGCCGTTGGTCTCGCGCCACAGCTGGAAGACCGCGCCCTGGAGGGGCTTCTTGGTCTTGGCGTCACGCTTGACGAGGACGAACTGGGCCGGGACCTTGGGCCGGGTGTTGACCACGGTGTCCGACACGATGGTGCTCGCGTTCTGCGGGGTGATCGCGTACGGGCCGAAGACCGGGTTCTTGGGGAGCGGGTACCCAGCGGGGGCCTTGACCTCCTGCCAGTAGTAGGTGCCCAGCCGCTGGTTGATGGTCTCGCACGTGCCGTCCGCCGGCGTGGTGCACGCGCCGCCGACCCTGGTGTCCGCGCCGGTGCCGGTGCGCTGGAGGCCGGGCTTGCCGTTGGTGTCCCGCCAGAGCTGGAAGACGGCGCCCGCGAGGGGCTTCCTGGTCCTGGCGTCGACCTTGATGATCCGGATGCCGCCGCTGAGCGGGACGGCCTCGGGCTCGTTCTCGACGGTGACCTCGGCCCCGGCCTGGTAGGTGTCGGCGTCGAGGACGAGCGGTCCGAAGACCGCCGGGTCGGGCAGCTTGTGGCCGGCGGGCGCCTCGGTCTCCTGCCAGTAGTACGTGCCCAGCGGCTGCTTGACGACCTTCGCGACGCCGTCGGCGCCCGTGGTCTGCGCGGCGCCGACCTTGGTGTCCGGCGTGTCACCGTCCGCCTGCAGGCCGTCCTCGCCGTTGGTCTCGCGCCACAGCTGGAACCCGGCGCCTCCCAGCGGCTGCTTGGTGATGCTGTTGACCTTCAGGACGCGCAGTTCGCCGAGCGGGATGACCTTGTCGGCGGCGGTCACCTGGGCGCCCGCCTTGTAGGTGGCGCGGTCGATCACGAGCGGTCCGAAGACGGCCGGGTCGGGGAGTTCGTACCCGGCCGGGGCCTTGGTCTCCTGCCAGTAGTACGTACCGACGGGCTGCTTGGCGACCTTGGCGATGCCGTCCGCCCCCGACGTCTGTACGGCGCCGACCTTGGTGTCGGGCGTGTCACCGTCCGCCTGGAGGCCGTCGTCGCCGTTCGTCTCGCGCCACAGCTGGAACTCCGCGCCCGCCAGCGGCGCGTTGGTGTCGGCGTCGACCTTGAGGACCCTCAGGTCGCCGAAGGGGGTGGGCAGGTCCTCGGCGGTCACCTGGGCGCCCGCCTTGAAGTTGTCGAAGTCCAGCTCCAGGGGGCCGAAGACGGCCGGGTCGGGCAGGTCGTAGCCCGCGGGGGCCTTGGTCTCCTGCCAGTAGTACGTGCCCAGCGGCTGGCGGGGCAGCTTGGCGATCCCGTCCGCCCCCGACGTCTGTACGGCACCGACCTTGGTGTCGGGCGTGTCGCCGTCCGCCTGGAGGCCGTCGTCGCCGTTGGTCTCGCGCCACAGCTGGAACTCGGCGCCCGCCACGGGCTTCTTGGTGTCCGCGTCGACCTTGAGGACGCGCAGTTCGCCGTCGGGCTGGTTGTAGCCGAAGTCGTACGTGTGGTTGTCCTGGCCGGCCTTGCCCGTGGTGATGGTGTGCTCGGGGAACTTCCCGCCCGGCGGGACCTTGCCGTCGGAGTCGATGAAGTCGTTGGTCCCGGCGTCGTTCTGCGTGACGACCCAGCGGTACAGCGGGCCGCCCTGCTCGTAGTCCGCGGGGTTGTCGATCTTGATGGTGTACTGGGTGTCGAACTTCAGGCCGTGCCTGACGCTGTCGAAGTAGTACTCGCCGCGCGCGGTGGTCACGGTCGTGGCGACCAGGGTGCCGTTGGCGTCGTACAGGTTGACGGTCGCGCCGGGGACCGGCCGCTCGCCCGGGTCCTGGATGCCGTCCTTGTCGACGTCGTACCAGACGCGGTTGCCGATCTGGATGGGCGCCTCGTCGCACAGCACCTCCAGGTCGGCCATGGCGCCGCCCTTGCCGAAGGTGGTGGTCTGGACGTTGCCGTAGCCGGTGGCGGGGCCGCCGCCGGTGCGGTTCACCCACAGGGTGCCGCTGGAGAACGTGGTCGCGTTGTCGACGTCGATGCCGGAGCTGGCGATCGTCGTCTCGACCTTGGACAGGGCCACGCCGCCGAACGCGGACTCGGGGTGCCAGATGGTTCGCGCGTCGCCGGGGTAGAACTCCCTGATCCCGGGGACGGTCGAGTTGTTCGCGCAGCCGCCGTTGCCGTCGATGACGTACGTGCCGTCCGCGCCCTTGCAGGCCCGGTTGAGGTCGCCGCCGGACATCGCCTCGATGTTGAAGACGCCGGCCGCGTCGCGCTCGGCGACGCCCTGGCCGGACTGGTCGGCGAAGCGGTCGCGGAAGCCGAGGATCAGTTCGCCGTCGGTGTCGACGATGACGTCGGTGAGGAAGGGCTGCGGGTAGCCGTAGCGGCCGCCGCGCGCACAGACCTTGTTGTCCTGCCGGCCGCGCCAGGCGTCCGTCCAGGGGTACCAGCTGCCGCCACCGCAGCCCGCGGCGATGGTGTCGGCGACCTGGCGGGGGAAGTCCAGCTTCTGGTCCATCACGACGTCGCCGAAGGCGCCCGCCGCCGGGTCGAACTTCTGGACCACGGCCCGCATGTCGGCCTTGTCCTGGGTGGACTCGCCGGAGCAGGTGCCGCCGACGTAGACGTCCCCGTCCTGGATGCCGATGGCGCCCGGGCGCCAGTCGCCGGGGGCCGCGCAGCCGGGGTCCGGGATGGGGTAGGTGCCCTTGGGGGCGGCGGCGGTCTTCTGGGTCGCGTCGTAGCGGTACAGCGTCTTGTTGTTGAGGTTGACGACGTACAGGTCCTTGCCGTCTTCGGAGACCTCGACGTCGCCCAGCGACTCGGTGCTGACGGCCGCCTTGAACGGCAGGTCCATGTCGGTGGCGAAGGCGTGCGCCGTGGTCCCGGCGTCGGGGACCGTGGTGAACAGCGTGGTGTCCCCGCCGGCCATGTCGGTGACGTAGACGCCGCCCGCGCCGCCGGGCCCGTAGGAGGAGCCGCGGCGGGCCATGGCGCCGGAGAAGACCCACTTCTTCTGCTTGTTCCAGCCGATGCCGTACAGGGCGCCGGTGGTGGCCTTGTCGGAGAGGTTGGTCGTCTGGTTCCTGTTGCCGCGCGCGTTGTACGGGAACGAGATGAGCGTGCGGGTCTCGGGGTCCGCGCCGCCCGCGGGCATGTCCTTGCGGATGCAGGCGGTGACCAGGGTGGCGTTCTTCTGGCAGTAGTCGCCGGGGTTCCAGAAGGCGGTGGTGAACTCGGTGTTCCTGCCGCCGGTGACGTCGACGAACTCCTCGGTGCTGGTCAGGTAGGTGGGGCCGCCCGCCAGGCCCTCGTCGGAGGCGAAGGCGGACCAGAGGACGCCGGGCTTGGGGTTGATGACCTGGACGCGGTACTTGCCGCCCTTGAGGGCCGTGCCGTCCGGCGTGAAGGTGGCGGTGCCGTCGGGGCCGGTCCTCGCCGTGACGGTGGTGCCGGCGTCGTCGGTGAGGCGGACCTCGACCTGGTTCATGCCGGGTTCGAGCACCTGGTCCCAGCGGCCGTTGGCGTTGACCTCGCGCACGACGCGGACCTTGACGGTGCCGTCGCCCGCGTCGGCGGCGGCGTCCCGGGCCTGGGCGTGGGGCGCGCTGGCCAGCGCGGCGCTGGAGGCCAGCAGCGGCAGCAGGACACCCCAGGTGCCCGCGCGCCGCCGCGCGGTCGAGCCGCGCGCGGCGGCCGGATCGTTGGTGGGCAAGTCATCGCTCCCGTGGTTGCGTCATCTCGGACGGAGGATGCGCATCAGTCGGAGGGATGCGCCGCATGCCCGGTTCCCGGCTCGTCACGGTCCATCACGTTTCATGATCATATGACTGGTATTCATGACACTGAGGGAGCAACGGAATAGACCGTTGGGCTGATCACCGCAGACCGTCGCCGAACGTCCCGCCGGGCGCGGGCGCGGGCAGCACCAGGGCGACCGCGGAGGCGCGGTGCTCCACGAAGCGCGACATCGCGTCCTGCGCGGCGAGCCGCTGCTGCACGCGCGCGAAGAGGGCGGGGTCGCGCATGTAGGCCAGGAAGAGCAGCCCGCTGTCGCCGGGCCCGTCGTCGTACGAGTAGCCGCGCCGCAGCATCCGCGCGCCGCCGTCGAGGCGGGAGTGCGCCAGGCGTACGTGCGCGTCGGCGGGGATCACGTAACGGCCCTGCGGGGTCTTGGCGTACAGGTTCACCGGATCGCGCTCGGCGCGTCCCCCCAGGGGCGCGCCGCTGTCCCTGCGGCGGCCGATGACGTCCTCCTGCTCGCCGGCGGGCAGCGCGGCGAAGCCGCCGACGGCCATGTGGATGCGCCGGTAGACCAGGAACGTGCTGCCGTCGGCGTGCCACACCCAGCGGGCCAGTTCGTCGCCGGACGGGTTCTCGGTGCCGTCCTTGAAGCCGAAGAGGTTGCGGGGTGTCTGTCCGGGCGGGCCGGGCGGCAGGAAGCCGGCCTGGCGCCAGCGGGGGGCGAACGCCGCGCGGGCCAGTGCCGTGAACCGTACGGCTGCGCGTTCCAGGGCCTCCGGTTCCGCGCCGCACAGTTGCACCAGGAGGTCCCCGTCGCCGCGGGAGGCGTCCAGGCGGTCGCCCGGGAGCGGCGGAAGCGGGGCGAGGCCCCGGGGCGCGGGGAGGCCGAGGGCGCGGTGCAGGTGGGGGCCGGCCGCGAGGGTGCGGGTGACGCCGGGCACGGGTGCGGCGTGGAGGGCGGTGAGGGTGTCGCGTACCGCTGTCAGGTCGCGCCGGCGGGGCGCCAGGTCGTACGCGAGGAGCAGGGTCCGGGCGGGCTGGGGCGCGGCGAGGCCCTCCTGGACGCGGGGCGGGACGCGGCGCGGCGCGGGCGCGGGGGCCGGCGGGGCCGGGGGCGGAGGCGGGGTGGGGGGTGCGCACGCGGCGGCGGCCAGGGGCAGGGCGAGCAGGGCGCGGCGGGACGGCAAGGAGGGGGCGGTCACCAGGGGCTCCAGGGCGGGCGGGGCCGGGACGGCCGTACGGGGTGCGGAGGGAGCGGGAGTGCGAGGAGGAGGGGTGGGTGCGGATGCGGCTCGCCGGTCGGGCGCGGCAGGCGTGCGGAGGGCGTCGGGGCAGATCGGGGGCCAGTGTCCGCTGGGGGACGCAGCGTGACGATACAACTTCGCCCCATGCGATCACTTTTCGGGAATTCCGCCCCGCACGGCGCCTTCCGCCGGTGGCGGCGCCGGGTGTGCCTGGGCGGTGCGGTGCTGTTCGCCCTGACAGGCTGCGGGCAGAGCGGCACGGACGCCAAGTCCGCGCCCAGTGGACCACCCGCCGTCCTGCGCGTACCGGGTGACTATCCGTCCATCCAACAGGCGGTGGATGTCGCCCGATCCGGGGACACGGTGCTGGTCTCTTCGGGTGTTTACCGCGAGAGCGTGGCGGTGCGGCGGCCCGGTGTGGTGCTGCGCGGCGCGGACCGCGACGGGACCGTCATCGACGGTCAGTTCGTGCGGGCCAACGGGGTGACGGTCACCGGCGCGGGTTCGGTGGTGGAGAACCTCACGGTGCGCAACCACCTGGCGAACGGGGTGCTGTTCACCGGCGTGACCGACGAGCGGCTGCAGGGCTCGGGGGCGGGCGGGGCCGGGTACGACCCGCTGGACACGGTCAAGTTCCCGCCGCTGCGGGGCTTCCGGGCGTCGTACGTGACGGCGCACAACAACGCCCTGTACGGGATCTACGCGTTCGACGCGCGCGGTGGCGTGATCGAGCGCTCGTACGCGTCCGGGCAGTCCGACTCGGGGATCTACGTCGGCCAGTGCGATCCGTGCGACACGCTGGTGCGGGACAACACCCTGGAGCACAACGCGGTGGGGGTGGAGGTCACCAACGCCTCCCGGGGCCTGTACTTCGCGGCGAACACGGTGCGCCGCAACCGGGTCGGCTTCACGGTGAACTCCAACAACCTGGAGGCGCTGGGGCCGCAGCACGACGCGTACGTCGTCGGGAACACGATCAGCGACAACAACGACGACCGCAGTCCCGAACAGGCGGACGGCGGCTTCGGCATCGGCCTGGGCATCGGCGGCGGCACCCGCAACACGGTGGAGCGCAACCGGATCAGCGGGCACCGCACGGCGGCGGTGGTGCTCAGCGACGTGCAGGGCTACCCGGTGCGTTCCAACCGGATCAGCGGCAACGCGATCGACGGCGCCCCGGCGGGGCTGGTGCTGACCGCCGCGCGCACCGGCGGCAACTGCTTCGCCGCCAACGGCACGGCGCCCACGAGCCCGGCCGTGCTCCCCCGTGCGGTGAGCGCCTGCCCGGGGCAGGACGTGGCGCTGGCCTCGCCGGGTGCGGCGCGCCGGGCCGCGGTGCCGCCCGGGGTGTCGTTCAAGGAGGTCCCGGCGCCGGGTCCGCAGCCGCAGCTGCCCGGCGGGGCGGGGGCCGTGGCGCGCCCGGCGGTGGGGCTTCCGGGGCCGGTGGACCCGAAGGCCTTCCCGCTGCCCCGCTGAGCGCGCGCCCGGCACGCTGCCCCGTCACGGCACCCCTGCGTCTAGAGTGCGGGGGTGCCGTCGTACAGCATTGGGCAGGCCGCGAGCCTGCTGGGAGTCAGCTCGGAGAGCGTTCGCCGCTGGGCGGACGGCGGTCGGCTGCGCATGGACCGGGACGGCTCGGGCAACCGGGTGATCGACGGGGTGAGCCTGGCCCGGTTCGCCAAGGAGCGGGGCTCGGGCCTGCACGCCGTGCCGGACGACGACCTGCCGACGTCGGTACGGAACTCCTTCGTCGGGATCGTGACGGACGTACGGGTCGACGACGTGGCCGCGCAGGTGGAGGTCCAGGCGGGGCCGCACCGGCTGGTGTCCCTGGTGACGCGCGAGGCGGTGGAGGACCTGCGGCTGGCGGTGGGGGTGACGGTCACGGCCCGGGTGAAGTCGACGAACGTACACGTCGACCTGCCCTGATCCCCCGTACGAGCCCGTACGGGTCGGACTCCCCTGGCCGTCGTACGCGGCGGGCTCGACCGGTCCCCGTCGCCGCCGGTCCCTCCCCCGCGCTCAGCCGCACAGCAGCGCCGCCCGCAGGTCGAGGCGGTGGTCCAGGCGTGACAGGTCGCGGGAAGTCAGGGTCTCCACCCGCTGGATGCGGTAGTGGACCGTGTTCACGTGCAGGTGCAGGGCCTCCGCCGTGCGGGCCCAGGAGCAGTCGTGGGCGAGGAAGACCTCCAGCGTCTCGCGCAGCATCGCGTGCGAGGCCCTGCCCTCCTTCAGGAGCGGGCCCAGGACCGTCTCCCGGTACGCGGTCCTGACGTCGTCCGGCACCCCCGCGAGCAGGGTGCCCAGGGTCGAGACGGCGCCGAGGTCGGCCACGGCCGCCGTGTCCGGGCCGGTGGCGCGGGCGGCGGCCAGGGCGTGGCGGGCCTGGGCGAGGGCGCGGCCCAGGTGGGCGGCGGCGCGCACCGGGTGGCCGAGGCCGGCGTGCAGGACGGGTGCGGGGCGGCACTCCTGGACCAGGGGCCACGCCCGGGCGAGGGCGTCGCGCACGCCGGTGTCCGCGATGACGGCGAGGGCCTCGCCGCCCGGGAGCGCGGCGACGGCGCGGGGCGCGTCGGTGGCGTGCCGGAGGGCTTCGGCGAGGGCGGCGGCCGCGTCCTCGTCGCCCGCCGCCACGGCGACCGTGTAGGGGCCTTCGGCGGGCAGGCCGCTGGTGCGCAGGGCGGCTTCCAGGGCGTTGGGGTCGGGGTGTGCGGCGCCGGTGAGGCGGGCGAGTTCGGCGTGGGCCTGGTCGCGGGGGGCGCGGCGGCGGTCCTCGCGGCGGCGGTGGCGGCCGAGGAGGTCGGCTATCTCCTGGAGGACGCGCGGGGGGACGGTGCCGGCTTCGGGGACGTGCAGGTGCCAGGCGTCGAAGACGGTGTCGTCGGCGTCGACGCGCAGGGTCGCGCCGTGGTCGCCGCGCAGGGCCAGGGCGCCCCGGTCGGGGCTGAGCCTGGGGGTGCCTGCGGTGCGGGCGAGGGTGCGGCCCGAGCTGGTGAGCAGGTGGCAGGCGGGGGTGCCGAGGTGGGCGAAGGCGCGGTCGAGGAGGTCGGCGGCGGGGGCGCCCCGGTCGAGGGCGCGCTCCAGTTCGGCGCGCACGTTCTCCGGGAGGGCCCAGTGGCCGGTGGGGCGGCGGCTGAGCTCGCCCCACTGGCGCAGGTACACGGCTTCGGTGATGGCGCGGAAGCTGGTGTGGGCGGGGACGGAAAGGAGCGCGATCCGGTGGGTGCGGCAGGCGTCGGCGAGCTGGTGCGGCACCTCGCCGTGGGTCTCCTCGCCCGCGAGGAGGGCGACGGCCCCGGCGTCGCGCAGGGCGGCGACGAAGCGGTCGGTCTTGGCGGGGCCGGCGTCGGGGCTCCACCAGACGAGTCCGCTGAGCACGATCTCGCCGGGCTGGAGGAAGCGGGTGGGGTCCTCCAGGTCGGTGGCGGTCACTCCGCTGATCTCCTGGCCGAGGAGTGCCGGGTCGCCCCAGACGAGTCCGAGGTCGAGCCGGTCCAGGCTCAGCAGGTGTTCGACGTGCATGCGGGGCTCCTTGCGCGGTCACGGGGTTCTCCCGCTTCTCACATTCACGAGGCGAATGCGAGTCGAGCCATCGTAAATGCGAAGTCTGTCGAGGGAAACGCCCCTTGGTGATTCCTCCAGGGGGCAGCGAGGGGCGCTGGACGATTTCCGGTCGTCGCACCAGTCGTTTCCGGTCCGCCCGCCGGGCTTCACTGGCTGGGAAGCACCGGTGGGTGGCACGGCGGGGAAGCGGGGATCGCGATGGACCTGAACACGGTGACGGACGTGCGCGACGGGCGGTCGCGCGAGCCGTGGCGGCCCGGTGACGCGTGGCTGGGCGGGGGCACGTACCTCTTCTCCGAGCCGCAGCCCGGGCTGCGGCGCCTGGTGGACCTGAGCCGGATGGGCTGGGAGCCGCTGGCGCGCGGGGCGGACGGTTCCCTGGAGATCGCCGCCACCTGCACCATCGCCCAGCTGTCGCGCCACGGACGGAGGATGACCGAGGCGGCGGGGCCGCTGGTCGAGCAGTGCTGCCGGGCGTTCCTGGCCTCCTTCAAGATCTGGAACATGGCGACGGTCGGCGGGAACCTGTGCAACGGGCTGCCCGCCGGGCCGATGATCTCGCTGACGGCGGCGCTGGACGGGGAGTGCCTGCTGCAGGCGCAGGACGGTGCGCGGCGCCGGGTGAAGGTCGTGGACTTCGTCACGGGCGCGGGCCGCAAGGACCTCGCCGAGGGCGAGTTGCTGCGGTCGGTGACGGTGCCGGGGCGTGCGCTGGGGTGCCGTACGGCGTTCCGCCAGGCCTCGCTGTACGGGCTCGGGCGTTCGGGTGCTCTGGTGATCGGGGCGCTCGACCCGATGGACGGGTCGCTGGCGGTGACGGTGAGCGCGGCGACGGTGCGCCCGCTGCGGTTCTGGTTCCCGCTGCCGCCCGGGGAGCGGGAGTTGCGGCGGGTGGTCGACGCGGGCGTGGCGGCGGACGAGTGGTTCGACGACATCCACGGGCTGCCGCAGTGGCGCCGGCACATGGCGCTGCGGTTCGCGGAGGAGGTGCGGCGGGAGCTGGTGCGGGGGTGACCTGCCCGTCCCGCCCCCTCCCGCTCGCCCCTCCCCGACTCCCCGTCCCCCGACCTTGTGGCAGGAGCCTCCTGATGAGCTTTCACATCGAGATCAACGAGCAGCCGTTCGACGCGGCCCCGCGTGCCGGGCAGTGCCTGCGGACGTACCTGCGCGAGCGCGGCTGGTTCGGCGTGAAGAAGGGCTGCGACGCCGGCGACTGCGGGGCGTGCACGGTGCACGTGGACGGGGAGCCGGTGCACAGCTGCCTGTACCCGGCGGTGCGCGCGGGCGGGCGTGCGGTGACCACGGTGGAGGGCCTGGCCGCGCCGGGCGGTGAACTCCATCCCGTACAGAAGAAGTTCCTGGACGCGCAGGGCTACCAGTGCGGGTTCTGCACGGCGGGGTTCCTGATGACGACGGCGGCGCTGGAGGCGGAGCGCGGGACGGAGCACGACGACGGGAAGCTGGACGACCTGCCGCGGGCGTTCAAGGGGAACATCTGCCGGTGCACGGGGTACCGGGCGATCGAGGACGCGGTGCACGGGGTGCGGCACACCGAGCGTCCGTGCGCGGGCCGGGCGGTGGGCCGCAACGTGGCGGCGCCGGCGGGCCCGCAGGTGGTGACGGGGACGGCGCGCTACACGTTCGACGTGGAGGTGCCGGGGCTGCTGCACATGAAGCTGCTGCGCTCGCCGCACCCGCACGCGCGGATCGTGGCGATCGACACGGCGGCGGCGCTGCGGGTGCCGGGGGTGCACTCGGTGTTCACGCACGAGGACGCGCCGGACGTGCTGTACTCGAGCGCCCGTCACGAGCACCCGACGGAGGACCCGGACGACACGCGGGTGCTCGACCGGGTGGTGCGGTACGCGGGGCAGCGGGTGGCGGCGGTGGTCGCGGAGAGCGAGGGGGCCGCGGAGGAGGGCTGCCGGCGGATCGAGGTGGTGTACGAGGAGCTGCCGTACGTCATCGATCCGGAGGAGGCGATGCTGCCGGGCGCCCCGGTGCTGCACGGCGACAAGGGGCCCTCGGCGCGGATCGCGCGCGCCGAGGCCAATGTGGCGGGCGAGGTGCACGGGGAGATCGGGGACGTGGAGCGGGGGTTCGCGGAGGCGGACCTGGTCCTCGAGGAGACGTTCCGTACGCAGCGGGTGCAGCACGCGAGCCTGGAGACACACGGGTGCGTGGCGTACTTCGAGCCGAAGGAGGACGGCGAGGGCGAGCGGCTGACCGTGCGGTCGTCCACGCAGACGCCGTTCCTGACGCGCCGGGCGCTGTGCGCGCTGTACGGGCTCGCGGAGGACGAGGTGCGGGTGGTCGCGGGGCGGGTGGGCGGTGGCTTCGGCGGGAAGCAGGAGATGCTGACCGAGGACGTGGTGGTGCTGGCCGCGCTGCGGCTGAGGCGGCCGGTGAAGCTGGAGTACACGCGCGCGGAGCAGTTCCACGGCGCCACGACGCGGCACCCGTTCACCATCCGGATCAAGGTGGGTGCCCGGGCGGACGGGACGCTGACGGCCGTCCAGATGCGCGTGGTGTCCAACACGGGCGCGTACGGCAATCACGGCCCCGCGGTGATGTTCCACAGCGTGGGCGAGTCGTTCGCGGTGTACCGGGCGCCGCACAAGAAGGTGGACGCCTTCTCGGTGTACACGAACGTGGTGCCGGCGGGGGCGTTCCGCGGGTACGGGCTCGGCCAGGTGACCTTCGCGGTGGAGTCGCTGATGGACGAACTGGCGCGGCGGCTGGGCCTGGACCCGCTGGAGTTCCGGGCGAAGAACGTGATCGGGCCCGGGGACCCGATGCACAGTCCGATCGGCGAGGAGGAGGACCTGCACATCGCCAGCTACGGCCTGGACCAGTGCCTGTCGGTGGTGCGCGGGGCGCTCGCGGAGGACGTCAGCGAACGGGACGTGCCCGAGGGCTGGCTGACCGGGCAGGGCTCGGCGCTGGCGATGATCGCGACCGGGCCGCCCGGGGGGCACTTCGCGGACGCGCGGGTGAGCCTGCTGGCGGACGGCACGTACGACGTGGCGGTGGGGACCGCGGAGTTCGGCAACGGGACGACGACGGTGCACCAGCAGATCACGGCGGGGGCGCTGGGCACCACGGAGGACCGGGTGGCGATCCGCCAGTCGGACACGGACGTGGTGCGGCACGACACGGGCGCGTTCGCCTCGGCGGGGACGGTGGTGGCGGGCAAGGCCGTGCTGATGGCGGCGCAGTCCCTGGCGGAGCGGCTGCGGACGTTCGCGGCGCGGCACACGCGGGTGGCCCGGCACCTGTGCGAGCTGGGCGCGGAGGCGGTGGTGTGCGCGGGCCGGGTGGTGACGCTGAAGGAGCTGTACGAGGCGGCGCACGCGGCCGGTGCGGAGCAGGAGCTGGCCGCGGACGGGCACTGGGGCGGTTCGCCGCGGTCGGTGACGTTCAACGCGCAGTGGTTCCGGCTCGCGGTGGACCCGGGGACGGGCGAGGTGCGGATCCTGCGCAGTGTGCACGCGGCGGACGCGGGCCGGGTGATGAACCCGATGCAGTGCCGGGGGCAGGTCGAGGGCGGGGTGGCGCAGGCGCTGGGGGCGACCCTCTTCGAGAACGTACGGGTGGACGAGCGGGGCGAGGTGACGACGGCCGCGTTCCGGCGCTACCGGTTGCCGCAGTACGCCGACGTGCCGCGTACCGAGGTGCACTTCTCGGAGACCTCGGACGCGATCGGGCCGCTGGGGGCGAAGTCGATGAGCGAGAGCCCGTTCAACCCGGTGGCCCCGGCGTTCGCGAACGCGCTGCGGGACGCGACGGGGGTGCGGTTCACCGAGCTGCCGCTGACCCGGGACCGGGTGTGGCTGGCGATGGAACGGGCGGCGGGGCGCGACGGAGGGCTACGGACCTGACGGGCGCGGGGCCGAGGGGCCGAGGGGCCGGCGCGGGGGATCCGTACGGTGTGGTTCTTCGCACGGCACCGGTCCGCGTACCGCCCGCGTCTCCGTTGCCACGTACAGCTCGCGTCTCCGTACGCCCCGCTTCTCCGTACGAAGCACCCGCATTCTCCGTACAAAGCACCCGCATTCTCCGTACAAAGCACCCGGACTTTACGGTCTGGCCTCTCGTATCAACCTCACAATCGCGTACGGGATGCGGTCATCGGGGTCGCAGGTGTGGTTCTGTCCCGGGGCGGCCGGGTATCACTGGGCCGTCGTCCGCACCGACCGTCCGAGGGGGATCCCATGAGCCGACTGACCCTTCCGCCGAGCCAGGACATCGCGCGCGAGGGCGCGTTCCGGCTGTGGGGGGACGTGGCGGAGCCGGTGGCGCTGACCGTGGCCGACCTGCGCGGCGGCTGGGCGCAGCACCGGGCCGCCGTCACGTTCGACTGCGCGACGGCGGGCCCGCAGCACCACGTCTTCTCGGGTCCGCTGCTGCGGGAGGTGGTCTCGCTGGCCCGGCCGGGGTTCGATCCGGCACGGCGCAAGGAACGCTCGCGCTACCTGCTCGCGGTGAGCGGCGGCGACGGGCACCACACGGTGCTGTCGTGGGCGGAGGTGGACCCGGACTTCGGGGACGCCCCGGTGCTGCTGGCGACGCGGATGGACGGGGTGGACCTGGACGCGGCGGGTACGCAGCTGGTGATCCCCACCGACCGCTGCGGCGCGCGGTACGTGAGTGCGGTGACGGGGATCTGGGTGGGCACGTGCGCGCCGTGAGCCGGGGTGCGCGGGGCGGACGGGTCAGTCGGAGGGCAGCAGGGCGCGGGTGAGGGCGTCGAGGTCGATGCGGGTGGTCTCGGTGCCCGGGGGGACGAGGTCGTCGGCGGCCCGGACGAAGTCGCGCACGGCACGGCGGTGGAGCTCCACGGACGCCTGTCCGTACGGGCTGGACAGGGTGAGGCGGAGCCAGCCGGGGGCGCACGGGGCGAGCCGTACGTCACCGATCCCGGCGGCGCCGTGCAGCCCCTCGCGCAGCAGGTCGCGGGCGAAGGTCCAGCGCACGGCCGGTTCGTCGGGGGCCGGTTCCGGGAAGCGCAGTTCGACGGCGAACGGATCGTCGGTGCGGTAGGTCAGCTGGACGCCGCCGACCGGCAGCGGCGTGTGGTCGTGGGCGCGCAGGCGCGCGGGTACGGGGTGCAGGAGAGCGGCGTTCACGCCCGCCGCGTGCCCGGGCTTCGCGAGTGCATGCGCGATGTCCCCCGTACGGGCGTGTTGCGGGGCAACCCGGCCCGGTGGGGCGCGAGGGGGACCACAGTACGATCACGGACGTTGCAGTCACCCTTTCAAAGGAGTTTTCCCATGGCCCAGGTCACCCTGAAGGGCAACCCCGTCCAGGTCAACGGCGCCCTGCCCGCCGTCGGCGGCCAGGCCCCGCAGTTCTCGCTGGTGGGCGCCGGTCTGGCGGACACCTCGCTGAAGGACTTCGCAGGTCAGCGCAAGGTCCTGAACATCTTCCCGAGCGTGGACACCCCCACCTGCGCCGCGTCGGTGCGCCGCTTCAACGAGGAGGCCGCGAACCTGGCCGACACGGTGGTGCTGTGCGTCTCCGCCGACCTGCCGTTCGCGCAGGGCCGCTTCTGCGGCGCGGAGGGCCTGGAGAACGTGAAGACGCTGTCGACGCTGCGCGGCCGCGAGTTCCACGAGAACTACGGCGTGGACCTCGCCGACGGCCCGCTGGCCGGTCTCACGGCGCGCGCCGTGGTCGTCCTCGACGCGGACGACGTGGTGCTGCACACGCAGCTGGTCGGCGAGATCGGCGACGAGCCGGACTACGACGCCGCGCTCGCCGTCCTGAAGTAGGCGACAGGAAGTAGGCGACAGGGGTACGGGTGTGGCCGGCGCGGCGGCTGTCGCGCCGGCCACACCCGTACCGGGCCGACCGCACCCGGACCGGGGGGTCAGCGCTTGGGGAACCCGAATCCGTACCCCTGCTCCTTCATCCACGGCAGCAGTTCCTTCAGCGCGGCGACCGTCTGGTCGCGGTCCCCGCCGCCGTCGTGGAAGAGCACGGTGGGGTGTTCGGGGCTCAGTTCGCGCTCGACGGTGGACACGATCTTGGCGGCGCCGGGCTTCTTGAAGTCCTCGCTGTCGACGTTCCAGCCGAGCGGGCGCATGCCGTGGTCGGCGGCGAGGTGGCGGTTGTACGGGTCGAAGGAGCCGCCGGGGGCGCGGAAGTAGTCGACGGGGGCGCCGCCGGACGCGTCCTCGATCATCTTCTCGGCGTCGAGGACCTCGTGGGACTGGTAGTCCTCGGTCTTCTCGGCCATGCCGGTGTCGTGGTGGACGCTGTGGTCGCAGAGCCGGTGTCCGGCGGCGACGACCTTCTTGACCAGGTCGGGGTGGGCGCGGGCCTCGGGGCCGATCATGCAGAAGGTGGCCTTGACGCCGTACTGGGCGAGGACGTCGAGGACCTGGGGCGTCCAGCGGGGGCTGGGGCCGTCGTCGATGGTGATGTTGACGCTGCGTCCGGCCCGCTCGGAGGCGTGCACGATGCTCGGGTCCACCTTCCTGGCGGACGGCTTGGCGTCGGAGCGCCCGGGGTCGTTCCCCTCGTCGTTGCCGCGCAGGAGTACGGCCGCCGCGGCGGCGGCGATCACGACGAGCAGGGCCGCCGTGAGCAGGGCTATGGCCGAACGGTTCTTTCCGCTCAGCGGGTTCGGCCGGTTCATGGGAGGGCTCCTGTCGGATCGGGGTCGGATCGGGGTCGGTTCGAGGTCGGTTCGTGGTCGTTCCGGGGACGGTCGGCGGGGGGACGGTGGCCGGGGGCGTCAGGTCAGACGGGGCCGGCCGGGGTCAGTCCACGCAGGCGGTCGCGTCGCCATCGCCGAGTCCGCCGCCCTTGTGGTCGTCTCCCCCGCCGGGCGCACCGTGCTCCTTCTGGTCCTTCCGGTCCTTCCGGTCCTTCCGGTCCTTCCGGTCCTTCCGGTCCTTCCGGGAGGAGTTCGCCGGGGCGGGTGACGGTTCCGCGGCGGGCGCGAGGAGCGCGGCCACCTCCTTGCGGATCTTGGCAGGGTCGACGACGTTGACGGACTCGCGGTGGTAGGTGGCGAAGCCGTCGACGGGGAGCGTGTGGAACGCGACGTTCCCGCCCGCGAGTTCCTTGAGTTCGTTCGCCATGGGCAGCAGGCCCCAGCCGTCGTCGACGACGATGTCGCGCTTGGCCGCGCCGAGGAGGGCGTGGGCGCGGCCGATGCCGTCGAGCAGGCCGCTGTGCTCCAGCTTGTGCAGCGCGGAGAGCAGGAACGCCTGCTGGCGCCGGGTGCGGTCGAGGTCTCCGGCGGGCAGGTGGTGGCGCTGGCGTACGAAGGCGAGGGCCTGCTGGGCGTCCAGGGTCTGGTGTCCGGCGTGGAAGTCGGCGCCGGAGTACTCGTCCTTCGTGGCGTGCTTGAGGCACACGTCGACGCCGCCGAGCGCGTCGGCGAGGTCGTAGAACCCGGCCAGGTTGATCTCGGCGAAGTGGTCGACGGGGACGCCCAGGAAGGACCGTACGGTGGCTATCTCGGTGCGGCGGCCCGCCTCGCGGCCCCTGGACTCCAGTTCGGCGTGGTCGGTGACGCCGCGGCGGGTGAGCGCCTCCTCCTCGCGGGCCTTGGCGAGGCCGTACGCCTCCTTGATCTTCCGCTTGCCGAAGCCGGGGACGTCGACGAGGTCGTCGCGGGGCACGGAGATTCCGGTGGCCCTGCCGCCCCCGGCGGGGACGTGCAGCAGGATGAGGGTGTTGGTGTTGTAGCCGCCCACGTCGCTGCTGGCGCCCGCGTGGAGCTTGTCGAGCAGGTCCTTGGGCAGCGGGTCGCCCTGGAGGTCCTTGCGGCTGTCCAGGCCCATCAGGAGGATGTTCTGCTCCCCTCCGGAGGACTTGGCGCCGGAGCCGAGGGCCTCGGAGGTGCGCAGGCCGTCGCCGAGCTCGCGGTAGACCCAGAAGCCGGCGCCCGCGGCGGCGACCAGCGCGGTGGCGACGGTGGCCGCGAGCACCCGTCCCCAGCGGGTCCGGCGCGGCCGGCCGCCGCTGCTGCCGTGCGCGGCGGTGCGCGCCGGGTGGTGGCCCTGGCTCATGAACGGTTCCTCTCCTGCCCCGGGGCGGTGCGCCCCGGCGGGTGGTGCTGCGGGGGTACCGGCTCCTCGATGCCGGCACCCCGACAGGACAGAGGGGAGGAATGCGGACAGAGTTCACGAGCGGTGCGTCATGGATTGCCCCGGCTTTTCCCAAAGGCAGGCAAATACGGCCCACTTGGGGACGGAAGCATGACCAAGGGCCCGGGGTCGAGGGACCTCGGGCCCTTGCGCCGCCGTACGGCAGGAGGGGAGGGCGGCGGTCAGGCCTGCGCGTCGTACACCCGGCGGCCTCCGACGTACGTCTGCAGGACCCGGGCGGATCCGATCTCCTCGGGCGGCCCGGCGTACGGGTCGCGGTCCAGGACCACCAGGTCGGCGAGGTTCCCGGCCCGTACGGAACCGGTGTCGTCCAGGTGGTTCACGTACGCGCTGCCCGCCGTGTAGGCGGCCAGGGCCGCGGTGAGGCCGATGCGCTGCTCGGGAAGGAACACCGGGCCGTCCTCGTCGGGCGCGACGCGGTTGACGGCCGTGTGGACGCCCTGGATCGGGTCGGCGCTGCTGACGGGCCAGTCGGAGCCGGCGGCGACGGTCGCCCCGGCGGCGAGCAGCGCCGCGAACGGGTACTGCCAGGCGGTGCGCTCGGGGCCGATGAACGGGATCGTCAGCTCGTCCATCTGCGGCTCGTGCGCGGCCCACAGCGGCTGGATGTTGGCGCTCGCGCCGAGCGCGCGGAAGCGGGGCAGGTCGTCGGGGTGCACGATCTGCAGGTGGGCCAGGTGGTGGCGGGTATCGCGGAAGCCGTTGGCCGCGCGGGCGGCGGCCACCGCGTCCAGGGCCTCGCGCACCGCACGGTCGCCGAGCGCGTGGAAGTGGACCTGGAAGCCGAGGGCGTCCAGCTCGGTGACGTACCCGCGCAGCCGCTCGGGGTCCACGAAGCTCTTGCCGGTGTTGGCGGTGGCGCAGCCGCAGGCGTCGAGGTACGGGGCGAGGAGCGCGGCCGTGCCGTTCTCGGCGACGCCGTCCTGCATGACCTTCACCGTCGAGGCGCGGAACCGCCCGTGGGTGAACTCCTTCCGCTTGGCCAGGAGTTCGGGTATCTGCTCGGCGCCGCGCTCGCGGTCCCACCACAGGGCCCCGGCGACGCGCGCGGTCAGCGAGCCGTCGCGGGCGGCGGTGAGGTAGGCGTCGGCCGGGTCGTCCATCGAGCCGAAGGAGCCGACGATGGCGTCCTGCCAGGCGGTGATGCCGTAGGCGTGCAGCTGGGCCTGGGCGCGCAGCAGGGCGTCGAGGCGGTCGGCGGGGGTGGAGGACGGGGTGTGGCGGGCGACCAGCTCCATGGCGCCCTCCTGGAGGAGGCCGGTGGGCTCGCCGTGCTCGTCGCGCTCGATGCGGCCGTCGGCGGGGTCGGGGGTGTCGCGGGTGATCCCGGCGAGCTCCAGGGCCCGGGAGTTGACCCAGGCGCCGTGGTGGTCGCGGTTGGGCAGGTAGACGGGCCGGTCGGGGACGATCGGGTCGAGCAGCTCCTTGGTGGGGGCGCCGCCGTCGAAGGCCTCCATGGCCCAGCCGCCGCCGGTGATCCACGCCTGGTCGGGGTGGGCGCGGGCGTAGGCGTCGACGGCGGCGAGGGTCTCGGCCCGGGTGCGCAGGCCGAGCAGGTGGCAGCGGGCCAGCTCGATCCCGGCGGAGACGGGGTGGACGTGGGCGTCCTGGAACCCGGGCATGAGCAGCCGTCCGGCGAGGTCGACGACCTCGGTGCGGGGGCCGATCAGCTCGCGCACCTCGTCGTGCCCGACGGCGGTGACGCGGTCACCGGTGACGGCCACGGTGGTGGCGCGGCTGCGGGCGGCGTCCAGGGTGAGGACGGGGCCGCCGGTGAGGACGAGGTCGGCGGGGGTGCGGGTCATGCGGGGTCCCTTCGTGCGGTGGGGCGGGGTCGTGCGGTGGGGCGGGGCGCGGTGCGGGCCGCGCCGGGGGGCGGGGGCCCCCCCCGGGCCGCGGCTGGGGGGCGGCCGGCGGGGGGTAAGGGGGC
>NZ_JBEOYE010000013.1:0-134659 GCF_040296945.1 Streptomyces sp. NPDC001941
CCGCAGGGCGGCCCGGAACAGCCGCCGGGGGCGGAGGGCGGGGCACCGGCCGCGGCGGGCGCGGGGGAGCCGCCGCGGTCGGGGCCCGGCGCCGAGTCCTTCGAGGCCACCGGCCGCACCGGCGACGGCTCGCTGCGCTACGACCGGGTCAGGAACGCCTTCGCCAACGTGGCGGGCGACGTGGTGGACGGCGACAAGTACGTCACGGTCGTCGGCGGCGCCCGCAAGCGGCTGCGCACCCTGTCCCCACTCGTCGAGGAGCGGGTGCGCTTCGCCTACCACGAGCCGCCCGGCTTCCCGGCGGCCCGCGACACCCTGCGCGCCCAGCGGATGCTGATCCTGCGCGGCGCGCCCGGGTACGGCAAGACGGCCATGGCGGTGCGCCTGCTGCAGGGCCTGAGCGCGGACCGGCCGCTCTACCACCTGGACGACGACGTCGACTTCGCCTCCCTCGCCGACCGGATGGAGCGCGGCGACGACGGCATCGAGCAGGGCGTGTGCTTCCTGCTCGACCGGCCCGCCGACATCGGCAACCTGCGCGGCGAGGTGTACGAGAAGGTGCGCGGCGCCCTCGCCGCGGCGGACGCCTGGATGGTGCTCACCGTGCCCGGTGGCCTGGCCGACAGCGAGGTGCTCACCGGCGTCGTCGACGTCACCGAACCGCCCGACCCGCGCGACGTGCTCGCCGCGCACCTGCGCTGGCGCCTGGGCGAGGCCGTACGGGCCTACCTCCTCGCCCAGGACGACGTGCGGCAGCTCGTCGAGGAGCTCCTGGACGGCGGCGCGGCCTGCAAGCAGGCGGCCGAACTCGCCGACGCCATCAGCGAGGAGTACGAGGGCGGGACGCTGGACCCGCAGCGGATCAGGGAGCGCCGGGCCCGGCACGCCGCCGAGGACGTCGAGATCTGGCTGGAGGGCCTGCGTGCCCCCGCCGAGCGCGCCCTCGCGCTGGCCCTCGCCGTGCTCAACGGGCTGCCCGAGGAGAACGTCGCCACCGCCGCCCGCGCCCTGCGCGAACGCCTGGAGGGCGAGCCGGCCTACCTCCTCGCGCCCGGGCCCGACGGGCGGCTGCCCCGGCCCCGCGAGCCCTTCGCGCTGCCGCGCCGGGCCCGGCTGATGCGGCTGCGCGCCCGCTACGCCGCCAAGGAGGACGGCGAGCCGGGCCGGGCGCTGGCGTACAAGGACCCGGCGTACCCGCGCCAGGTCATCGCGCACGCCTGGAACGAGTACGAGGTACAGGACGAACTCCTCGGCTGGCTGTGCGACCTGGTGGACGACCCGGCCGAACAGGTGCGCATCTACGCCGCATCGGCGCTGGGGCTGCTGGCCGCCGAGTCGTTCGCGTACGTGCGCGACCGGGTGCTGCGGCCCTGGGCGCACAGCGAGGTCCCCGCCCGGCGGATGGCCGTCGCGCACGCCCTGTCGGTCTGCGCGCACCTGCCGTGGATCCGCGAGCGGGTCGAGGAGGAGGTGGGCGGCTGGTTCGCCGGCCGCGCCGCCCCGCTGGGGCAGGCGACCGCGGCCCGGGTGCACGGACTGTCCGCCGAACCCGACCGGGCGCTCGACGCGCTCGGGCGGCTCACCGTCGTCGACCACATCGCCGTCGCCGTCGCCGTGGGCTGCGCCCTGACCGACCTGGTCGCCGAGGACGCCGGGCTGGTCGGACGGGTCCTCGGCCTGCTGCACACGCGCGCGTCCGACCACCGGGGCCGCCCCACCGCCCTGCTGTCGTTCCTGATCGTCGCCGCCCAGCTCGACGTGGACCGGGACGAGTGGAAGACCGGCGGGGTGCTGCCCAAATGGCCCGCGCTGCTCCATCTCGCCCACCAGCGCGAGGAGTTGCGGGTAGCCTTCGTCACACTGTGGCGCGAGGCCCTCAACCAGGCCCACTACTCGTCCGAGGCGGAGCAGGTGCTGCGCAACTGGGCCGCGCTGGCGGAGCGCGACCCGGTGCTGCTGGGCATGTTCCGGATGATGATCGGGGCCATCGCCCAGGGCGATTCCCGCTCGGGCCGGATCCTGCGCCGGTGCGCCGCCGACTGGGTCCACCCCGACAACCTGGCCCCGCTGCCCGAGGCCGCCCGGACCGTCAACGCCCAGCTCGACCTGGAGAGGGTGTGAGATGCCGAACTCCCCGTCCCTGATACTCAACGGCGGCCGGCGGCTGCGCCGTGCCGAAGTCGACCGGCTGGAGGGGCTGCCGCCCAACTTCGCCGTGGTCTACCCGGTGGAGGGCGGCCCCTGGGAGGTCGAGACGGCCAAGGACCGCACCCTGGCGCGCCGCGTCTTCGGCGGCAACCGGGTCTGCTACCTGGTCGACATGGGCGTGCAGGTGCGCACCGCCTCGACGACCAGGACGCCGGTGCCCTGCCGGGACCAGGCCCACGTGTTCGAGACGACGCTGCACATCACGTACCGCGTGGACGACCCGGTGACCGTGGTCCAGCGCAACGTCCCCGACCTCTCGCACGCCGTCTACCAGTACCTGATCGGCCAGATCATGCCGGTCGCCGCCGGGTACGCGATCGGCGAGGCGTTCGAGGTGCAGGCGCGGGTGAACGCGATGCTGGCGGGACCGGTGTCGGTGCCCGGCGGCGTCTGCGTGGAGAGCTGCCGCGCGGACATGCGGCCCGACACGGCGGCCCGGGACTTCACCCGCACCGTCGCCAGTACCCACAACGCCCACCAGCTCGGCAGCCTGCGCCACCACGGCGCGGTCGGCGCGGTCCGCCACGAGGTGGAGATCGAGAACCTGCGGCAGGCGGGCGAACTGGCCCGCAGGGAGAAGGAGATCGCCGCCCTCGGGAACCTGGACCTGGACTTCCGCGGGCTGATCACGGTGCACCTCTCCCAGCACCCGCAGGACACCGAGCGGGCCATGCAGATGCTCATGCAGTGGGAGACCGCCCGCCACCAGCACGCGTACGACCAGGAGCAGCGCCAGATCGACATGGTGCGCTACATGATGGACAAGGGGATCATCCGGGAGGTCGACCTGCCCGGCCTGCGCGAGGGCGTCCTGGGCGGGGCGGCCGGGCTCGTCGGCGGCCTCACCGGCGCCGCGGGCGCGCTGCCCGCGGGTGGCACCCCGCAGGCCGCCGCCGGGCCGCCGCTCGCGCCGCTGGCCCAGCAGTCCGCCCCGGCGGCCCCGCCGACCGTCACCTGGGGCGGCACGCCGCCGGCCGGCGCGGCCGGGGCCCGCGCCGCCTCCGGCACCGTCATCGCCCCCGTGTACGTCGCCCTGGACGCCTCGCTCGCCGCCTCCGGCCACCTCGACCAGCTGCGGGACTGCGTGCTCTCGCTGCGCGGCAAGCTGCTCGGGATGCCCGGCCTGGCGTCCGTGGTGCGCCTGTCGGTCCTGACGTACGCGGACGAGGCGCGGGTCGCGGTGCCGCTCACCCAGGTCGAGTGGAGCACCGGGACGCCCGACCTCCAGCAGGGCGGCGCCTGCCGCTGGGCGCCGCTCTTCCGGCGGCTGGGGGAGCTGCTGCCGCTGGAGGTCGAACGGCTCAAGGAGCAGGTGGACCGGGTGATCAGGCCCACCGTGTTCCTGCTCTCCGTGGGCCAGCCCGAGGACGGCGACGCCTGGCCGGACGCGTACCGCGCGCTCATGGAGCTGCGCTACCGGCCCACCATCGCGTCCTGCGCCGTCGGGCGGGCCGACCGCAGGGCGGTGCGGCGCGTCGCCGCCCACCCCGAACTGGCCTGCGCGGCGCCGCCGGACGCCGTGCTCGCGGAGTCCGTGCTGCAGTTCTCCGCGCTGCTCCAGCAGACCGTCGCCCAGCTGGCCACCGACGTCGTCGCCGGGGGCAGGGAGCTGCGGCTGGACCGCCCGCAGGGACTCCTGCGCATCGAAGAGCCAGAGTAGGAAGGGAACACGATCCATGGCCGAGACCCACGGGCAGCTGCTGCCGGTGTACGTCCTCGCGGACGAGTCCGGTTCGATGGCGCCGCACGTCGGCGACCTCAACGCAGGTCTCTCCTCGCTCCACCGCGCCCTGCTCGGCGAGCCCATGGCCGCCGCCAAGGTGCGCTTCTCCGTCATCGGCTTCAACAACTCGGTGACGGAGCACCTGATCCTGGCCGACCTGCGGGCCGAGAGCGAGCTGCCGCACCTGAGCGCGCGGGGCGGCACCAGCTACCAGGCCGCGTTCCAGGCGCTGCTGCGCCGCATCCCGCAGGACGTGGACACCCTGAAGTCCCAGGGCTACCGGGTGCACCGCCCGGCCGTGTTCTTCCTCAGCGACGGGCAGCCGACCGACGGGGGCGCCTGGGTCGCGGTGCACCGCGAGCTGACCGACCGCTCCGTCACCAAGGCGGCGCCCAACATCGTGGCCTGCGGCATCGGCCAGGCCGAGGCCGAGACGATGCTGTCGGTGGCGACCAGCAGCGACTTCGCGTTCATCTCGGTGCCCGGCGCCCAACTGGGCGACTCCATCGCCAAGTTCTTCACCGCGCTCACCAAGAGCGTGGTGCAGTCGGGCAACGCCGTGGCCTCGGGTACCCCGGAGCTGGTCGTGGAGCGCCCCGAGGGCTTCCGCATGGCGATCGACGAGGTGTGAGGCCGCGATGCCGATCTGGCCGCGCAGGCGGGAGGACCGTCCCGGAGGGGAGCCCGTGCCCGAGGGGGACCGGGGGCCGGAGCAGGACGGGCCGGAGGGGGAGGCGGGCGAACCGCCTGCGGGGAAGCCGCCGCGGCACGCGAGGGGCCGGAGCGGGGAGGAGCGGTACGGGGACGCCGTGGTGCGGCCCGTGGACCCGCGCACGCACCTGACGTCCCCGCCGGACGGGACGCCGCCGCTGTTCGGGCCGATGCCCCAGCCCCCGGGGTACGGGGCCGCGGAGTACGGGGCGCCGACGCCCCGGGGTCCGGAGCACCCGGCGCCCGAGTACCGGGCGCCGGAGTACCGGCCCCCGGAGCACCCGGCCCCGCCGCCCCGGGGTCCGGAACACCCGGCACCCGAGTACCGGGCACCCGAGTACCGGCCCCCGGAGCACCCGGCCCCGCCGCCCCGGGGTCCGGAACACCGCACCCCGGAGCACCCGGCACCCGAGTACCGGGCACCCGAGTACCGGCCCCCCGCGTACGAGGTGCCGCCGCCCCCGCACATCCCGGACTACCCGGTGCCGCCGCCCGGGGCCGCGCCGGAGGCCCCGCCCGGGCAGCGCCCGCCCGCCGCGGCGCGGTCCGGGCCGCCCGCGCGGGTCCCGCCCGCCGCCCCGGAGGACGGGCGGGGGCGCGGGCCCGCCTGGCGGCGCCTGGTGCTCGGCACCGGGAGCCCCGTCATCGAGGCGAGGCCCCCGGCCGCGGACACGTACCGCCCCGACACCCTCTTCGACGGCTGGTCCACCCCCGGCGTCACGCTGCGGCTCGCCTCGGTGCGCGGTGACGCCCACCGGGCCGACGGCAGCCCCCGCCAGGACGACCTGTCCGTCGCCTTCCACGAGCCCACCGGCGCCGTCGTCTTCGCGGTCGCCGACGGGGTGTCCCGCTGCCCCCAGTCGCACGTCGGGGCCACCCTGGCCTGCCGCACCGCCGTGGCGGACGTGCTGCGCCAGCTCGGCGGGCCCGGGCGCGCGGTCGACTGGCAGCGCACCCTCTCGGCGGCGGCCTTCCAGCTGTTCATGCGGGTCACCGGGGGCGCCGACCCCACGCCCGAGCAGCGCCAGGAGGCCGAGGGGCAGTACGCGACGACCCTCGTCACCGGACTGGTCGAGCCGGGCGTACGAGGGCAGTTGAGGGTCTGCCTGGTGAGCGTGGGCGACACCGGGGCCTGGCTGCTGTACGGGGGCGAGTTCCGCCCGCTGGTGACCGCCGACAAGGACGGCGAGGGCGTGTACTCCGCGAAGGTGTCCGCGCTGCCCCGGCTGCCCGCCGTGATCGAGCCGAAGTGGTACGACGTGCCGGTCGGCGGGGCGCTGCTGATCGGGACCGACGGCTTCGGCGACCCGCTGGGCGGCGGTTCCGGGCCGGTCGGCCGGGAGCTGGCCCGGGTGCTGGCCTCACCGCCGCGCCAGCCGGGGGAGCTGGCGCACGCGCTGGACTTCTCCCGGGAGACCGAGGACGACGACCGCACGCTGCTGGCGTTCTGGCACCGCGACGCCCTGGAGCGCGGGGGCGGGGAGGGCGGGCCGTGACCGGGGCCCTGCCGGAGGTGCGCGCCTCCGCGTTCGAGAAGGGCCGCCGGGTCGGCTCGGGCGGCCAGGGCACCGTCTGGAGCGTGGAGCGCCGGCGGATCAACGGCGTCTGGCCGGTGGTCTACAAGGAGTACGTGAAGGAGGCCAGGGACGCGCTCGACCCGGGCGTGCTGCGGGACATGGTCGCGTTCCTGCCCGCCCAGGACGCGGCGGTGGGCCAGTGGCTGGCCGAGCACACGGCATGGCCCGCGCAGGTGGTGACGGACGAGCCGGGCCGGGTCACCGGCTTCCTGATGCGGGAGCTGCCCCGGCGCTTCTTCCGCACCCTCGCCTTCGACCCGGGGGCCACCCGGGCCGCGGGCTTCGAGTTCCTGCTCAACAGCGGCGCCTACCTGAAGAGCGCGGGCATCGAGCTGTCGGACCGCCAGCGCTTCCAGCTGCTGCACGACCTGGCCGGCACCCTGCGCAGGCTGCACGAACTCGGCGTCGCGGTGGGGGACTTCTCGCCGAAGAACGTGTACTTCGCGCTGGACGCCGACCCCGGCTGCTTCCTCATCGACTGCGACGCGGCCGCGCTCGGCGGCCGGTCGGCGCTCACCCAGGTGGAGACGCCCGACTGGCAGGTGCCCAAGGGGGAGCGCCTGGCCACGCCCCGCAGCGACGTCCACAAGTTCGGGCTGCTCGCGGTGCGGCTCTTCGCGGGCGACCAGCACACCCGCGACCCGCGCGCGCTGGCCGCCGCGGACGCCAGGGCGGGGCGGCTCGCCGAGCAGAGCCTGCACGCCACGCCGGAGGCCCGCCCGGCCCTCGCCCAGTGGGTCGAGGTGCTGGGCGCGGCCAGGGAGCGCGCCTCGACCACCCCGTCGTCGGCGCCGCCCGCCACGCCCACGGCCACCGCGCCCACGGTCACCGCGACCGTGCCCGGGCGCACCGTCCCGCGGACCACGCCCACCACCACCGTGCGGACGCCGCCCCGTACGCCGCCGCGGGGGCCCGCGCCCCAGCCCCGTACGCCTCCCGCGCCGCCGCGGTTCACGCCGCAGCCCCCGCCGCCGCGCCGCTCCAAGGCCGGTCCGCGGGTGGCCTTCGCGGCGGTCGCCGTGGTCGTCGGGCTCGTCGCGTACGCGGTGGTCGACAACGCAGGGTCCGGCGCGGCGGATCCGTCCTCGCCGAGCTCCGGCGCGTCGGGCGGGAGCAGCGCGCCCGCCGGGCGCGAGGCGCAGGCCAGGTCGGTGTCCGGGCTGCTCGCCCGCAACCAGGGGAACCGGGGCAGCGTCGGCAGCGCGGTCACCGCTCTGGAGCAGTGCCGGGACGTCTCCTCGGCGCGCCGGACGCTGGTGGCGGCGGCCGAGTCCCGCGAGGCCCTGCTGCGGGACCTGGACGGGCTGTCCCTGGGGGAGCTGCCCGGCACGGTCAAGGACAGCCTGGCCGCCGGGTGGAAGGCGTCCGCCGAGGCCGACCGGGCCTACGCGGCGGTCGCCGAGGAGGTGTCGGGCGACTGCTCGTCGGACGCGGTGACGTCGTCGTCGCACTGGGACGACGCGATGGCGGCCAACACCCGGGCGACGGACGCGAAGAAGGAGTTCGTGGCGGGCTGGACCCCGATCGCCGGGGAGTACGGGCTGGACACGGTGCAGGAGGGTCAGGTGTAGGGCCCGGGGAGCCCCGGTGGGGCCCGGTGCGGAGGGCTCAGCCCACCGTGCCGCCCAGCCGCTTGAGCTCGTCGGGCCGGGTGAGCGTCAGCCGGTTGCGGCCGGTGGCCACCCAGCCCCGGCCCCGCCACTGCTCCAGGATCCGGGTGACGGTCCGGCGCGAGCTGAGGACCAGGCCCGCCAGGTCGTCCTGGGACAGCGGCAGCGCGATCAGGATCGAGCCGTCGCCGCCGCGCACGCCGTGCTCCTCGCCCAGGTCGAGCAGGAGGGCGGCGAGCCGGGCCTCCACGGCGTCGGAGCCGGTGGCCGAGCGGTGGCCGTCGGCCTCGCGCAGCCGCTCGGAGAGCACCTGCTGCAGGGCGAGGGCGATCACGGGGGCCTCGCGCGCGGCGGCCCGGAAGTCGCGGGAGGGCAGTTCGAGGGCCTCCACCGCGGTCAGTGCCGTCAGGGTGGCCGAGCGGGGCCCGCCGTCGAGCCCGGCCTGCTCGCCGAGCAGGTCGCCGCTGTCGCGGATGGCGAGGACCGCCTGGTAGCCGGCCATGGAAGTCCTGCTGACCTTGACGCAGCCGCGCCGGATGACGAGGAGGTGGTCGGTCAGTTCGTACTGCCGTACGAGATCGGTCTTGGGGGCGAAGGCGACGGCCTCGCCGACGGCCAGCAGCCGCTGCCGGGCCCCGTCATCCAGGAGCGACCAGAAGGAGGCCCGGCCGGGTCGCCCCGGCTCCGCTCGCGACACCGAACCATCCCCCGATCCGTCCGCGCCGGCCCCTCGCCCGCCGGCCCGGTCACTATAGCCAGGTCACATTCCGCTGTCCCGGGGCTCGTCGGCCTCCTGGAGGCGGCGGTCCAGGGCGAGCGAGAGCTCCGCCTCGACCACGCTCTTGGCCAGCGGGCGCAGCCGGCCGACGTCGTCGGGGGCCGCGTGGGTGCGCAGCAGTTCGGCGAAGAGGGCGGCCAGGGCGTCGGTGTGCTCGCGCACCCGGCGGCCCGCGTCCATCACGGCGGCCAGCGGGATGCCCTCCTTGACCAGGGCGGCCGAGACGTCGAGCAGGCGGCGGCTGATGTGGACGATCTGGTCGCCGTCGGTGGCCAGCCAGCCCAGCTCCAGGGCGGTGGCGAAGTTCTCCGGGGTGACCTCGCCGGCGAAGGTGTCGGCCAGTTCCTCGGGGGTGAGGCGGACCGGCTCCTCCTCGCTGGGCACCAGGCCGAGCACGTCGCCGACGTCGCGGCCGGACTCGAAGGCGGACGCCAGGTCGGCGATGCCGCTGAGGGTGTGGCCGCGCTCCAGGAGGGCGGCGATGGTGCGCAGCCTGGCCAGGTGGTGGTCGTCGTACCAGGCGATGCGGCCCTCGCGCCGGGGCGGCGGGATCAGGCCCCGCTCGCGGTAGAAGCGCAGGGTGCGCACGGTGATGCCGGCCTTCGCGGCCAGCTCCTCCATTCGGTACTCCTGTACGTCCGCCACGCGCGCCACCCTATGCCGTGCCCCAGGAAGTTGTACCGCCGGTAACTTCCCCCGTCCGACCCCTACCGCTCGGTACGGGCCCTGCTCTACGCTCCGCATTGTGCCAGTGATTGCTGGCATGGTTGGCAGGGAGCCGGTACCGGTACGTCTGGGAGGTCTTCAGTGGGGCAGCACGAGCACGTACGCGTGGCGGTGATCGGATCGGGGTTCGGCGGCCTCGGGGCCGCGGTCCGGCTGCGCCGCGAGGGCATCACCGACTTCGTCGTACTGGAGCGCGCGGACTCCGTGGGCGGCACCTGGCGGGACAACAGCTACCCCGGCTGCGCCTGCGACGTCCCGTCCCACCTGTACTCCTTCTCCTTCGCGCCCAACCCGGACTGGCCGCGCACCTTCTCCGGGCAGCGCCACATCCGCGCCTACCTGGAGCACGTCACCGACACCTTCCGGCTGCGCCCGCACCTGCGCCTCGGCCACGAAGTGCTGATGATGACGTGGGACGCCGAGGAGCTGCGCTGGGAGATCGAGACCTCGCGGGGCACCTTCACCGCCGACGTGGTGGTCTCCGCCACCGGTCCGCTCTCCGACCCCAAGACGCCGGACGTCCCGGGCCTGGACACCTTCGAGGGCAAGGTCTTCCACTCCGCCCGCTGGGACCACGACTACGACCTGACCGGCAAGCGCGTGGCCATGGTCGGCACCGGCGCCTCCGCCATCCAGATCGTGCCCGCCATCCAGCCGAAGGTCGGCAGGCTCACCCTCTTCCAGCGCACGCCCCCGTGGGTGCTGCCGCGCATGGACCGGCGGATCAGCGGCGCCGAGCGCTGGGTGCACCAGAAGCTGCCGTTCACCACGGCCGCCCGGCGCGGCTTCCTGTGGTCCATCCGCGAGCTCCAGGTCAGCTCCTTCACCAAGCGGCCGGACAACCTGGGCTTCATCGAGACCATGGCGAAGAAGAACATGGCCAAGTCCATCAAGGACCCGGTCACCAGGCGCCAGTTGACGCCCGACTACCGCATCGGCTGCAAGCGGATCCTGCTGTCCAGCACGTACTACCCGGCGCTCGCCAAGGCCAACGTGGACCTGGTCGCCTCCGGCCTCAGCGAGGTCCGGGGCAACACCCTGGTCGCCGCCGACGGTTCCACCGCCGAGGTGGACGCCATCGTCTTCGGCACCGGCTTCCACGTCACCGACATGCCCATCGCCGACCGCGTCGTCGGGGCCGACGGGATCACCCTCGCCGAGTCCTGGAAGGACGGCATGCAGTCGCTGCGCGGCGCGACCGCCGCCGGGTTCCCCAACTGGATGACGATCATCGGGCCCAACACGGGCCTGGGGAACTCCTCGATGATCCTGATGATCGAGGCCCAGCTGAACTACATGGCCGACTACCTGCGCCAGCTGGACGTGCTGGGCGGGCGCGCCGCCCTGGCCGCCCGGCCCTCCGCCGTCGGCGCCTGGAACCGCCGGGTGCAGGAGCGCATGAAGCGCACCGTGTGGAACACCGGCGGCTGCACCAGCTGGTACCTGGACTCCAGCGGCCGCAACACCACCGTCTGGCCCGGTACCACCGGGGAGTTCCGGCGCGAGACGCGTTCGGTGGACCTCGGTGAGTACGAGGTGGTCAGGCCGCCGAAGAAGGCCGAGGAGGCCGTCGGCGCCGCGACCGCCTCCCCGCGGGGCCTGGGCGCGGCCGAGGGTGACAAGGAGAAGGTCGCGTGAGCCGGGTGACCCGGGCGCGCGGCGCGATAGCCGCCCGCCCCGCCGAGCGCGAGCTGACCGCCGTCTCCGCCGACGGCGCCCGGCTGCACGTGGAGGTGCACGGCACCGGCGGGCCCGCCGTCGTCCTCGCGCACGGCTGGACCTGCTCCACCCTCTTCTGGGACGCCCAGGTGCGCGACCTGGCGGTGGACCACCGGGTCGTCGTCTACGACCAGCGGGGACACGGGCGTTCGCCCGCGCCCGGGCCCGGCGGCTGCTCCACCGAGGCGCTCGCCGACGACCTGGAGGCGGTGCTCGCGGCCACCCTGGAGCCGGGCGAGAAGGCCGTGCTCGGCGGGCACTCCATGGGCGGCATGACGCTGATGGCCGCCGGGGCGCGGCCCCGGGTGCGCGAGCACGCCGCCGCCGCGCTGCTGTGCAGCACCGGGGCGTCCCGGCTGGTCGCCGAGTCGCTGGTGCTGCCGCTGCGCCCGGGCGCCCTGCGCACCCGGCTGACCACCGCGGTCCTGGGCGCCGCGGCGCCGCTGGGGCCGGTGAACGCGGTCTCCAGGGCGGTGCTCAAGTACGCGACGATGGGCCCGGGTTCGGCGCCCGACCGGGTCGACGCGTGCGCCCGCATCGTGCACGCCTGCCCGACCGGCGCCCGGGTGGCCTGGTCGCACGTCCTGGCGGAGCTCGACGTGGAGGAGCGGGTGCGGGAGCTGCGGGTGCCCACCGCCGTGATCGCGGGCACCGCCGACCGGCTCACCCCGCCGGTGCACGCCCGGGCGCTGGCGCTGGCGCTGCCCGACTGCACGGGCCTGACCGAGCTGACCGGGGTGGGGCACATGACCCCGGTGGAGGCGCCGGAGGCCGTCACGGCGGCACTGCGCGCGCTGGTGGACACGTACGTACGAGTGGTGGAGCCCAGGCAGTCGACGAAGGAGGGGGCGGCGTGAAGGTCGCACTTGAGGGACAGGTCGCGGTCGTCACCGGCGCGGCGCGCGGCGTGGGCGAGCTGCTCGCCCGCAAGCTCTCGGCGCGCGGCGCCAAGGTGGCGCTGGTCGGTCTCGAACCCGAGGAGCTGAAGGCGGTCGCCGGGCGGCTGCACACCGAGGCCGACTGGTGGCACGCCGACGTCACCGACCACGAGGCGATGGCGCGGGTGGCCGAGGAGGTCAAGGAGCGCTTCGGCAAGGTCGACATCGTGGTGGCCAACGCGGGCGTGGCCTCCGGCGGCCCGTTCGGCGACTCCGACCCGCTGGCCTGGCGGCGGGTCATCGAGGTCAACCTGATCGGCAGCGCGGTCACCGCGCGGGCCTTCCTGCCGCACCTGGTCGCCAGCCGCGGCTACTTCCTGCAGATCGCCTCGCTCGCGGCGGTCGTGCCCGCGCCGATGATGACGGCGTACTGCGCGTCCAAGTCGGGCGTGGAGGCCTTCGCGCACTGCCTGCGCGGCGAGGTCGGCTACAAGGGCGTGCGGGTCGGCGTCGGCTACCTGTCGTGGACCGACACCGACATGGTGCGCGGGGCGGACCAGGACGACGTGATGCGCGAGCTGCGCTCCCGGCTGCCCTGGCCGACCAACCGCACCTATCCGCTGGGCCCGGCCGTGGACCGGATCGTGGCCGGCGTCGAGCGGCGCTCGGCGCACGTCTACGCGCAGTGGTGGCTGCGCGGCATGCAGCCGCTGCGCGGCTACCTGCCCTCGGTCATCGCCCTGGGCGGGCAGCGCGAGATGAAGCACTTCGAGCCGCGCCTGGGGCAGGTCTCGCGGGGCCTGGTCGGCGCGGGCGGCGCGGCGGACGAGGCGAGCCGGGTCTAGGGGCACGGCCCGTACACGCGGAAGTGGCCCTCCCGGCGTCCCGGGAGGGCCACTTCACGTTCAACGGAACCGGCGCGGGGCGACGGTGTCAGGCGCGGTGCGTCAGGACTCGTAGTCCTGGTCGAACTTGTCCTGCACCGCCTGCTGCGCCTCGCCCGCCTTGTCCTGGGCCTGCTGGCCGCGCTCGGACGCCTCGTCCTTGGCGCCCTGGGCGGCCTGCTTGGCCTTCTCGGCGAGCTCCTGGGCCTTGTCCTTGAACTGGTCTGCCATGCCCATGAAGATTCACTCCTACGAGGGGTGTGGGGATCGGGGAGCTGATCGGCTCCCCCTGGGCCTCGACCAGCCTGGCACGCCCCGGCATTCCGCGCATTTCGATCAATAACGGACCGTGTCCGACGGGCCGTTCGCGCAGGTCAGCCCGGTGACGTCCGCCCCGCGGATCAGTCCCGGGGCGGCAGCGGCGGGCGGGAGCGGTCCGGCACGTCGTCGTACCCCGGCGGGTCCGCCGCGCCGTCCCGGGCCAGCAGGTCCAGCGCCACCCGCACCGCGTCGTCCAGCTGCGCGTGCCGGCCCTCCGCCCAGTCCAGCGGGGTGCGCAGCGCCTCCTCGTCCGGCTCCACGCCGTGGTTCTCCACCGACCAGCCGTACTGCGGGAACCACGCCGCGTTCATCGGCACCGTGATCACCGTGCCGTCGCCGAGCCGGTGGCGGCCGGTCATGCCGACCACGCCGCCCCAGGTCCGCTGGCCCACCACCGGCCCCAGGCCCAGGAGCCTGAAGGCCGCGCTGATCATGTCGCCGTCGGAGGAGGTCGCCTCGTCGGCCAGCGCGACCACCGGGCCGCGCGGCGCGTTGGAGGCGTAGCTGACGGGCTGGGCGTTGCGCGTCAGGTCCCAGCCCAGGATGCGCCGGGTCAGCTTCTCGATCACCAGCTCGCTGATGTGCCCGCCCGCGTTGCCGCGCACGTCCACGATCAGCGCCGGGCGCGACACCTCCAGGCGCAGGTCCCGGTTGAACTGGGCCCAGCCGGACCCGCCCATGTCCGGGATGTGCAGGTAGCCGCACCGGCCGCCGCTCAACTCCCGTACCACCGCACGGCGTTTGGCCACCCAGTCCTGGTAGCGCAGCGGCCGTTCGTCCACCAGCGGCACCACCGCCACCCGGCGCGAGCGGCCCTCGCCCTCGGCGGGCTGGAAGGTCAGCTCCACCGTGGTGCCGCCCGCGCCCGCGAGCAGCGGGTAGGGCCCGGTGACCGGGTCCACCGCGCGGCCGTCCACGTGGGTGAGCACCGCGCCCTCGCGGATGCCGGTGCCGGCCAGCGGGGAGCGGGCCTTGGAGTCGGAGGAGTCGCCGGGCAGGATCCTGGCCACCTGCCAGCCGCCGTCGCGGGGCACCAGGTTGGCGCCGAGCAGGCCCATGGCGCGCTGGTAGTGCGGGGGGCCCTCGTTGCGCCGGGCCGGGGTGACGTAGGCGTGCGAGGTGCCCAGCTCGCCCAGCACCTCGCGCAGCAGGTCGGCGAACTCGTCGGGGGAGGCGACCCGTTCGACCAGCGGGCGGTACTGGTCGAGCACGCCCGCCCAGTCCACCCCGCACATGCCGGGCTCCCAGAAGTAGGCCCGGATGATCCGCCCGGCCTCGTCGAAGGCCTGGCGCCACTCGGCCGCCGGGTCCACCTCGTGCAGGATGCGGCGCGGGTCCAGGTAGACCGTGGAGTCGTTGTCGCCGGACTCGGTGGCGGGCACCGCGCGCAGCTCGCCCTCGTCCACGACGACGAGCCGCGAGCCGTCGCCGGAGACCGCGAACCAGTCCAGGTGGTCCACCAGTTCGCTCTTGCGGGCCTTGGTGATGGTGAAGTGCTCCAGGGTGGGGCGCCCGGAGGTGTCGGCCGGGTTGGCGAACGTCTCGCCCAGCGCCCCCGAGATCGGCCAGCGCAGCCACACCAGGCCGCCGCCGCTGACCGGGTGGAGCGCGGAGTACTTGGAGGCGGCCACCGGGAACGGCGTCACCCGGCTCTCCAGCCCCTCCGCCTCCACCGTCACCGTGCCGTCCGAGGAGTCGTCCTCGGCCGGGTCGAGGCCGCCCGCCGCCGGGCGCCCGTCGGGCGAGAGCGCGAACGGCGAGGGCGTCGCCGAGGACAGCGGCACCAGGTAGGGGCGGCAGCCCAGCGGGAACGACAGGTCGCCGGTGTGCACGTCGTACACCGGGTCGAAGCCGCGCCAGGACAGGAAGGCGAGGTAGCGGCCGTCGCGGGTGAAGACCGGGTTCTCGTCCTCGAAGCGGCCGTTGGTGACGTCGATGATCGTGCGGGCGCCCGGTCCGGCGATCCGGGCCAGCTTGATCTGGCGCAGCGAGCGGCCGATGCCCGGGTGCGACCAGGCCAGCCAGCCACCGTCGGGGGAGAACGCCAGGTCGCGCACCGGCCCGTTGATGGACCGGATCAGCTCGGTGACCTCGCCGTTGGACTCCTCGGTGGCGTCGATCAGCAGCAGCCGGCCGTCGTGCGAGGCGATGGCGAGCCGCTCGCCGTCGGGGTCGGAGACCAGCTCCTGGACCCGGCCCAGCTCGCCGCCGGCCAGCCGGCGCGGCTCCCGGTCGCCGCTGGCCCGCGGCAGGTAGGCGATCTCCACGGCGTCCTCGCCGTCCGCGTCGGTGACGTACGCGATCTGCCCGCCGCTGCCCAGCATCTCCGGCAGCCGCACCCGCACCCCGGGGGTGTCGGCGATGGTGCGGGCCGGGCCGTCGCGGTGGGTCAGCCAGTAGAGGCTGCCGCGCACCGAGACGGCGCTGGCCCGCCCGGTCTCGTCGACCGCGACGGCGTCCACGTGGCTGGCCGCGGGCACCTGGTAGCCGCGCCGGCCCGTGCGCGGGCCGCCCAGGCGCACCCGCAGCCGGCGCGGCACCGCGCCCGGCGAGAGGTCCTCCACGATCCACAGCTCGCCCGCGCACTGGTAGACCACGCGCTGCCCGTCGCTGGAGGCGTGCCGGGCGTAGAAGGCGTCGTGGTCGGTGTGGCGGCGCAGGTCGGAGCCGTCGGGGAGGCACGAGTAGAGGTTGCCGACGCCCTCGTGGTCGGAGAGGAAGGCGATCCGCCCGGCCACGAACATCGCGCAGTCCAGGTGGCCGCCGATGTCCGCGAGGAGCCGCTCGCCGTGCAGCCACAGGCGTCCGGTGGCGCCGCCGCGGTAGCGCTTCCAGGCGGCGGGCTCGTGCGGCGGCTTGCCGGTCAGCAGCAGGGTGCGGCGCTCGCCCCCGGCGTCGGCGACGGCGATGTCGGAGGCCGGGCCCCAGGGCAGCCGGCCGCCGGGCGAGCCGTCGGTGGGCACGCTGTAGGCCCAGGAGAAGTACGAGAACGGCTGGCCGTGCGAGGAGACCGCCAGGATGTCCGTACGCCCCTCCGCGTCCGGCGGCGTCCAGCCGCACACCCGGGTGTCGGTGGAGCCCCAGTAGGTGAGCCGGCGCGACGGGCCGCCGTCGACCGGCGCCAGGTGGACCTCCGGGTCCAGGCTGCGCCAGCTCGTGTAGGCGATGCGGGTGCCGTCGGGGGAGAAGCGCGGATGGCCGACCCGGGTGCGGTCCACCGTGATCCGCCAGGCCCGGCCGGGTTCGTGCCCTCCGGGCACCAGCGGGGCGACCCAGAGGTCGTCCTCGGCGGCGAAGCAGAGCAGGTCCTCGTGCAGGTGCGGGAAGCGCAGGTACGCGACGTCGTCACTCACTCCCCAATGCTTTCCGCGCCCAGGGGGGTCGGCAACTTGTGGTGCAGCACACATGCGAAACGGACCCGTTTCGCTGGCCGCGGGGGTACCGTCGATCCGTACGGTACGAAACCGTTTCGTACACGGTGTCGTCGGGTGGAAGGAAGGGAACGGCCATGGCGGGCAGGCTCACGCCCCAGCGCGAGTCCGAGCTGTACGAGGCCGTGCTCGACCTGCTGCGCGACGTCGGCTACGACGCCCTCACCATGGACGCCGTCGCCGCCCGCACCCGCTCCAGCAAGGCCACCCTCTACCGCCAGTGGGGGAGCAAGCCGGAGCTGGTCGCCCGGGCGCTGCGCAACAACAAGCCGGTGGACATCGGTCAGATCGACACCGGTTCGCTGCGCGGCGACTTCCACGAGATGGTCGCCCGTACCGACGCCTGCCAGATGGAGAAGGACTCCGCGCTGATGCGGGGCCTGGCCCATGCCGTCCACGACAACCCCGAACTCCACACCGCGCTGCGCGAACTGCTGATCGAGCCCGAAGTAGGCGGGCTCCAGGCGGTGCTGCGCCGGGCCGTGGACCGGGGCGAGGTCCGCGCGGACAACCCCGCGCTGGGCTTCGTGACCCACATGATGGTCGGCGCGTTCGTCGCCCGTCAGCTCATCGAGGACAGGAACGTCGACCCCGACTTCCTGGCCGCCTACATCGACGCCGTGATCCTCCCCGCCCTCGGCGTCGAACCGGGCTAGGGGGTGTCTTGTCGGTCAGGCCGGGCTCGCGGGGCCTGGTGCCGCACCTCGCGGCGTTGTCGTCAGTCGACAACGCTCCGCGTTGCGCTCCTTCCTCCGCCTTGCGATGCACGACACCAGGCCCCGCTCTCTGATCCGGCCTGACCGACAAGACACCCCCAACCCGTCCCCACCCGCACCACCTCGCTCCTGACGCGTCACCGCTCAACGCCGTCGGGTCGGCTTCCCATGCCCTGTCCCACCCACCAATGGGAGTACGCCCCCGTGGCAACGTTCCTCTACAAGCTCGGCAAGGCCGCCTTCCGGCGCCGGCGCTGGGTCGCCCTGATCTGGGTCGCCCTGCTCGCCGTCGCGGGCGTCGGCGCCTCCACCGCGGCCAAGGCCACCTCCAGCTCCTTCTCCATACCCGGCACCGAGGCGCAGCGCGCCTTCGACCTGCTGGAGAAGCGCTTCCCCGAGGCGAGCGCCGACGGCGCCACCGCCCGGGTCGTCTTCAAGGCCCCCGACGGCCAGAAGATGACCAGCCCCGACCACAAGGCCGAGGTCCAGAAGGTCGTCAAGGAGCTGAAGTCCGGCTCCGACCAGGTCGCCTCGGCCGCCGACCCGTACGCCACCCAGGCCGTCTCCAAGGACCAGTCCACGGTGTACGTCTCCGTGGCCTACAAGGTCAACGGGATGGAGCTCACCGACGCCACCCGCGACGCGCTCAAGGAGACCGGCCAGCAGGCCCAGGACTCCGGGCTGACCGTCGAGATCGGCGGCGACGCGCTCCAGGCCATGCCGGAGACCGGCGCGGGCGAGATCGTCGGCGTGGTCATCGCGGGCATCGTCCTGGTGATCACCTTCGGCTCGCTGGTGGCCGCCGGGCTGCCGCTGCTCACCGCGATCATCGGCGTCGGCATCGGCGTCTCCACCATCACCGCGCTCGCCAACGTCCTGGACCTCGGCTCGACCACCTCGACGCTGGCCATGATGATCGGCCTCGCGGTCGGCATCGACTACGCGCTCTTCATCGTCTCCCGCTACCGCGCCGAGCGCGCCGAGGGCCGCGCGCCCGAGGAGGCCGCCGGACGGGCCGCGGGCACCGCGGGCTCCGCCGTCGTCTTCGCCGGCCTGACCGTGGTCATCGCCCTGGTGGGCCTCGCGGTCGTCAACATCCCGATGCTGACCAAGATGGGCGTCGCCGCCGCGGGCACCGTCGTGATCGCCGTACTGATCGCGCTCACCCTGATCCCGGCCCTGCTCGGCTTCGCCGGGGACAAGGTGCTCGGCCGCGCCGCGCGCAAGAACAAGCCGGTCGAGGCGAAGGACAACGCGGGCACCCGCTGGGCCCGGTTCGTGCTGCGCCGCCCGGTGTGGGTGCTGCTGGTCGGCGTGCTGGGCCTGGGCGCCATCGCCGTACCGGCCGCGTCCCTGGAGATGGGCCTGCCCGACGACGGCTCCCAGCCCACCTCCACCACCCAGCGCCGCGCCTACGACCTGCTCTCCGACGGCTTCGGCCCGGGCTTCAACGGCCCGCTGATGGTCGTCGTGGACGGAGACAAGTCCGCCGCCGACACCACGTACCGCAAGATCGACGCCCTGGACGGCAAGGTCTTCGTCTCGCCGCCGAGGATGAACGCCGACGGCGACACCGCGATGATCACGGTGATCCCGAAGGACCGGCCCTCCTCGCTGGCGACCGAGAACCTGGTGCACGACATCCGGGCCGCCAACGGCGACCACGTGCTCGTCACCGGCGCCACCGCGATGAACATCGACTTCTCGCAGAAGATGAACGACGCGCTGCTGCCCTACCTGGCGCTCGTGGTCGGCCTCGCCTTCCTGCTCCTGATGGTCGTGTTCCGGTCGATCCTGGTGCCCCTGAAGGCCGCCCTGGGCTTCCTGCTGTCGGTCGTCGCGGCCCTCGGCGCGGTCGTCGCGGTCTTCCAGTGGGGCTGGCTCGGCTCGCTGTTCGGCGTCGAGCAGACCGGCCCGATCATGTCGATGATGCCGATCTTCATGGTCGGCGTGGTCTTCGGCCTCGCGATGGACTACGAGGTCTTCCTGGTGACCCGGATGCGCGAGGCGCACGTCCACGGCCAGCGGCCCGGCGAGGCGATCGTCACCGGCTTCCGGCACGGGGCCCGGGTGGTCGCGGCCGCCGCGGTGATCATGATCGCGGTCTTCTCCGGCTTCATCGGCTCCAGCGAGCAGATGGTCAAGATGATCGGCTTCGGCCTGGCCGTCGCGGTCTTCTTCGACGCCTTCGTCGTGCGCATGGCGATCGTCCCCGCGGTCCTCGCGCTGCTCGGCCGAAAGGCGTGGTGGCTGCCGCGCTGGCTGGACAAGGCGTTGCCGAACGTGGACGTCGAGGGGGAGGGTCTGAACCGCGACCACGGCCAGGACGACCGCGAGCGGGACCTGGTCGGCGTGTGACCCACTGAAGCCCACCGGGGCCCGGCGCCCGAGCGGAGCGCCGCGCGCCCCGGTGCGCGCCGGGCCCGTGGGGACGGGGACCCGGCGCGGGCGTCACGCCGTCGCCGCGTGCCGGGCGCTCAGCGCGCCCCGGCCGCGGCGACGGCGTACGTGCGCCGCAGGAAGCGCACCAGCGCGGAGGAGTCGAACTGCACGACCGTGACGTCCCCGCCGTCCGGCGCGTGGAACTCCACCACGGCCTGGACCCGGCCGCACGGCCAGACGCCCACGTCGCCGCGGCGGGCCGGGGCGCGCATGCCCTTCTCCAGGAGGGTGCGGGGGAAGGCCCACTCGGTGCCGCCGGGGAAGGCGAAGCGCACGTCGGCCGGGTCGCCGGGGTCGTAGCGCAGGGCCACCGGGACCGCACGCGAGAGCGGTGCGTCGGTCACGATCCAGCCCTTGGCGTGCTCCTCCACCAGCATGAGCGCCAGCTCCTCGCGTTATTAGTCGTGTTTGTTAATCAATGTCCCATATCCGCCCCGCATCTGCCCGGGCGGTCACGGGTCCCCGCGCACTCCTTTTGTGACGAGACCGCTCTTGCACACGTTTTGCAGCAAGCCTCACCATGGAGGGTCTTCAACCATTCGCCTTGCCTGATGCGGAGCCCTCCATGCATGTCCCTGACGGATTCATCGACGCGCCGGTGTCCGCGGCCACCGGCGTCGTCGCGGCGGCCGCCGTCGCCGTCAGCCTGCGGGGAGCCCGCAAGGAGCTCGACGAGCGCACCGCGCCGCTGGCCGGACTGGTCGCCGCGTTCATCTTCGCCGTGCAGATGCTGAACTTCCCCGTCGCCGCCGGGACCAGCGGACACCTGCTCGGCGGCGCCCTCGCCGCGATACTCGTCGGCCCCTGCACGGGCGTGCTCTGCGTCTCCGTCGTCCTGCTGATGCAGGGCGTCCTCTTCGCCGACGGCGGCCTGACCGCCCTCGGCGTCAACATCACCGACATGGCGCTCGTCACGGTCGTCGTCGCGTACGCCGTCTTCCGCGGCCTGCTCAAGGTGCTGCCGCGCGCCCGCCGCTCGGTCACCGTCGCCTCCTTCGCCGCCGCCCTGATCTCCGTACCGGCCGCGGCCTGCGCCTTCACCCTGATCTACGCGCTCGGCGGCACCACCGACGTGCCGCTCGGCAAGGTCCTGACCGCCATGGTCGGCGTGCACGTCCTCATCGGCCTGGGCGAGGCCGCGATCACCGCCGCGACGGTCGGCGCCGTCATCGCCGTACGCCCCGACCTGGTGTACGGGGCCCGCGGCCTGACCGCCCCGCTGAAGCTGCGCGTCAACGGCGAGCTCGTCGACGCCCCGGCCGCGCCCGCCGCCCCGGTGGCCGCCCGCTCCCCGCGCCGCGTCTGGATCGCCGGTCTGGTCACCTCCCTCGTCCTGGCCGGCTTCGTGTCCTTCTACGCCTCCGCCAGCCCCGACGGCCTGGAGAAGGTCGCCGCCGACCAGGGCATCGACCGCAAGGCCGAGGACCACGCCGCCAAGGACTCCCCGCTCGCCGACTACGGCGTCAAGGACATCACCGACGCCCGCCTCTCCGGCGGCCTCGCGGGCGTCATCGGCGTCGGCGCGACCGTCGTCGTCGGCACCGGCGTCTTCCTGGTCGTGCGCCGCCGCCGCACGGACGGCGCGGCCGCGCGCGTGGAGGAGACGGCCTGACATGGGCGCAGGGCACGCACACAAGCTCTACCGGCACGGGCACTCGCCGGTCCACGCGCTGCCCCCGCACTGCAAGCTCGTGGCCGCCTTCGCGTTCACGGTGGTCGTCGTGGCCACCCCGCGCGAGGCGTTCTGGGCCTTCGGCGGGTACGCGCTGCTGCTCGGCGCCGTCGCGTTCGCGGCCCGGATCCCGGCGCCCTTCCTGCTGCGGCGGCTGCTGATCGAGGTGCCGTTCGTGGCGTTCGCGGTGCTCATGCCGTTCGTGGTGCCCGGTGACACCGTCGAGTTCGCCGGGGTCTCGCTGTCCGTCCCCGGGCTCTGGGGCGCCTGGAACGTCCTGGCCAAGGGCACCCTCGGGGTCGCCGCCTCGGTGCTCCTGGCCTCCACCACCGAGCTGCGCGAGCTGCTGCTCGGCCTGCAGCGCCTGAAGCTGCCGCCGCTGCTCGTGCAGATCGCCTCCTTCATGATCCGGTACGGGGACGTGATCACCGACGAGATGCGCCGGATGTCCGTGGCCCGCCGCTCGCGCGGCTTCGAGGCCCGCGGCGTGCGCCACTGGGGCGTCCTCGCCAAGTCCGCCGGCGCCCTCTTCATCCGCTCCTACGAACGCGGCGAGCGCGTCCACCTCGCCATGGTCAGCCGCGGCTACACCGGCACCGTGCCGGTGATCGACGAGGCCACGGCCTCCCGGGCGCAGTGGGCGTACGCCGCGACCCTGCCGGTGCTCGCCCTCGCCGTATGTCTGCTGGGATGGACCCTATGAACGCCGCACCCTCCCCGGCCGCGCCCTCGCTGGACGTGCGCGGACTCGCGTACGCCTACCCCGACGGGCACCAGGCCCTCTTCGGTGTCGACCTGACCGTCCGGCGCGGCGAGCGCGTCGCGCTGCTCGGGCCCAACGGCGCCGGCAAGACCACGCTCGTCCTGCACCTCAACGGCATCCTCACCGGCGGCACGGGCACCGTCAGCGTCGCCGGGCTGCCCGTGACCAAGCAGCACCTCGCCGAGGTCCGCCGCCGCGTCGGCATCGTCTTCCAGGACCCCGACGACCAGCTCTTCATGCCGACCGTCCGCGAGGACGTCGCCTTCGGCCCCGCCTCCGCCGGCCTGCGCGGCCCCGACCTGGAGGCCGTGGTCGCCAGGGCCCTGGAGCGGGTCGGGATGGCCGGGTACGCCGACCGCCCGCCGCACCACCTGTCCTTCGGCCAGCGCCGCCGCGTCGCCGTCGCCACCGTGCTCGCCATGGAGCCGGAGATCCTCGTCCTGGACGAGCCGTCCTCCAACCTCGACCCGGCCTCGCGCCGCGAACTGGCCGACGTCCTGCGCTCCCTGGACGTCACCGTCCTGATGGTCACCCACGACCTGCCGTACGCGCTGGAACTGTGCCCGCGCGCGGTCATCCTCAGCGACGGGGTGATCGCCGCCGACGCGCCCACCGGCGAGCTCCTGGGCGACGAGGAGCTGATGCGCACCCACCGCCTGGAACTGCCCTACGGCTTCGACCCCTCGTACGCGACCCGGAATCCGGTCCGTTCGTAGACCGTTGCACCATGTGGGTGCGGCAATGGTCTCCGAGCGAGCGAGGAACGGGATGCACGTGGACGTCCAGGGCACGGTGGCGGCCGGCTTCGAGCCGGTCAGGGACGCCTTCGTCCGCAACTTCGAGCAGCGCGGCGAGCGCGGCGCGGCCGTCGCCGTCTACCGCGACGGGCACAAGGTCGTCGACCTGTGGGCCGGCACCCGCGACGCCGACGGCACCGCGCCCTGGGCCGTCGACACCGCCCAGGTGCTGCGCTCGGCCACCAAGGGCGTCGCCGCCGCCGTACCGCTGCTGCTGCACCAGCGCGGCCAGCTCGACCTGGACGCCCCCGTGGGCACGTACTGGCCGGAGTTCAAGGCCGCGGGCAAGGAGCGCGCCCTGGTCCGCCACCTGCTCGCGCACCGGGCGGGCGTGCCCGTCCTGGACCGCCCGCTGACCGTCGCCGAGGCCGTCGACCCGCACGCGGGCGTCGCGGCCGTCGCCGCCCAGGCCCCCGTCTGGGAGCCCGGCACCGACCACGGCTACCACCCGCACACCTTCAGCTGGCTGCTCTCCGGCCTGGTCCGCAAGGTCACCGGCCGCTCCATCGGCCGCTGGGTCGCCGAGGAGATCGCCCGCCCGCTCGGCCTGGACCTGTGGATCGGGCTGCCCGCCGACGAGGCCCACCGGGTCGGCCGGATCGCCCAGGTCCCCGAAGAGGACGCCTCCGGCACGGCCCTGAAGCTGCGCCCCAAGCGCGCGGTGACCGAGGCGTACGCCGACCCCGGCTCCCTCACCCGGCGGGCCTTCGCGGCGATCGACCCCAAGCCCGACGAGAACGACCCCCGCTACCGGGCCGCCGAACTCCCCGGCGCCTCCGGCATCGGCACGGCCCGCGGCCTGGCCCGGTTCTACGCGGCGACGATCGGCCCGGTCGACGGCCACCGCCTCTTCGCCCCCGCCACCCTCACCCTGGCCCGCACCGAGGAGTCCGCGGGCCCGGACCGGGTCCTGGTCGTCAACACCCGCTTCGGCCTGGGCTACATGCTGCACGGCACCGCGTCCCCGCTGCTCGCCGAGGGCTCCTTCGGCCACCCCGGCCGCGGCGGCTCGCTCGGCTTCGCCGACCCCGAGTCGGGGACCGCCTTCGGGTACGTCACCAACGGCATGCGCAAGTCGGTGACGGCCGATCCGCGCGCCCAGGCGCTGGTGCGGGCGGTGCGTTCGGTGCTGTGATCGCCCCATGAAGCGATTCGAGGGGTACGGAGTACTGATCACCGGCGCCGCCCGGGGCATCGGCGCGGCCACCGCGGCCCGCCTGGCGCAGGAGGGCGCCCGCGTCCTGATAGCCGACCTGGACGAGGAGGCGGCCCGCGGGACGGCCGCCACGGTCCCCGGCTCCCTCCCCCTGGCCTGCGACGTCGCCGACCGCGCCTCGGTGGAGGCGGCGGTGGCGTACGCGGCACGGGAGTTCGGGAGCCTGGACGTCCTGGTCAACAACGCGCTGGCCCGGGTCGACCGCGACCCGGCGGCGTTCGAGGACGAGGACGACGAGAAGTGGCGCGTCTCGCTGGACGTGAACCTGCTGGGCGCCATGCGCTGCGCCCGCGCCGCACTGCCGCTCCTGGAGGCCTCCGGCCGCGGCGCGATCGTCAACATCGGCTCGGTCAACGCCGAACAGGACTTCGGCAACCACGCCTACAGCGCGTCCAAGGCGGGCCTGTCCTCCCTCACCCGCACCCTGGCGGGCCACGCGGCCGCCCGCGGCGTCCGCGTCAACCAGATCAACCCGGGCACGATCGCCACCCGCGCCTGGGAGGGCCGCGAGGACGAACTGGAGTCCCTGGCCACCCGCGTCTACCCGCTGCGCCGGGTCGGCCGCCCGGAGGACGTCGCGGCCGCGGTCGCCTACCTGGCCTCCCGCGACGCGTCCTGGGTGACGGGGGAGACGCTGCGGGTGGACGGCGGACTGCTGGCGGTGAACACGTCGTTCGGCGGGGCGGTGAAGTAGGACGGGGAGCGGGGGCGGGGCGGGGTGCTCCGGCCCGCCCCGCCTCAGCGCGCGTTCACCACCCGCGCCCCCGGTGCCGGGGACGAGGCGACGCGGGCCGTGCGGCACAGGCCGGAGGTGCTGAGGGTCTCGGCGATCGAGCGGGCCGACTCCTCGTCCTTGGCCAGGAACGCCGTCGTCGGGCCCGAGCCGGAGACCAGGGAGGCCAGGGCGCCGGCCCGGGTGCCGGCCGTCAGGACGTCCGCCAGGGACGGGCGCAGGGAGACGGCGGCGGGCTGCAGGTCGTTGGTGAGGGTGGCGGCCAGGGCCGTGGCGTCGCCGGTGCGCAGGGCGTCGAGGAGCGCGGGGGAGGCCACCGGTTCGGGGGCCCGGGGGGTGAGGCGGTCGAACTCGGCGTACACCGCGGGCGTGGACAGGCCGCCGTCGGCGACCGCGAACACCCAGTGGAAGGTGCCCGCGACCGGCAGCTCGGTCAGCCGCTCGCCCCGGCCGGTGCCCAGCGCCGCGCCGCCGACCAGGCTGAACGGCACGTCGCTGCCCAGTTCGGCGCAGATGTCGAGGAGCTCGGCGCGCGGGGTGTCCAGGCCCCAGAGCGCGTCGCAGGCCAGCAGGGCGGCGGCCCCGTCGGCGCTGCCTCCCGCCATGCCGCCCGCCACCGGGATGTCCTTGGCGATGTGCAGGTGGACGTCGGGCGCCAGGCCCGCCCGCTCGGCCAGGGCGATCGCGGCGCGCGCGGCCAGGTTGGTGCGGTCCAGCGGCACCTGGTCGGCGCCGGGGCCCTCGCAGGTGACGCGCAGCGCGTCGGCGGGGGCCGCGGTGACCTCGTCGTACAGCGACACCGCGAGGAAGACGTTGGCCAGGTCGTGGAAGCCGTCGGGGCGCGCGCCGCCGACCGCGAGCTGGACGTTGACCTTGGCCGGGACCCGTACGGTCACGCTCACGCTCACTGTCCGGCCTCCGCGTCCTGAGCGGCCTCGTCCTGCCCGGCCTCGGCCTGCCCGGCCTCGGCGATGCGGGCGAACTCCTCCACCGTCAGCGCCTCGCCGCGCGCCTGCGGCGAGATCCCGGCGGCCACCAGCGCCCGCTCGGCCGCCGCCGCCGATCCGGCCCAGCCGGCCAGCGCGGCGCGCAGCGTCTTGCGGCGCTGGGCGAACGCGGCGTCGACGACGGCGAAGACCTGCGCCTTGGTGGCGGTGGTCTCCACCGGCTTCTCGCGGCGCACCAGCGAGACGAGCCCGGAGTCGACGTTGGGGGCGGGCCAGAAGACGTTGCGGCCGATGGAGCCGGCCCGCTTGACGTCCGCGTACCAGTTGGCCTTGACCGAGGGCACCCCGTAGACCTTGTTGCCGGGCCGGGCGGCGAGCCGGTCGGCGACCTCGGCCTGGACCATGACGAGGGTGCGCTCGATGGTCGGGAAGCGGTCGAGCATGTGCAGCAGCACGGGCACGGCCACGTTGTACGGCAGGTTGGCGACCAGCGCGGTCGGCGCGGGCCCGGGCAGCTCCCTGACCACCATCGCGTCGGAGTGCACCAGCGCGAACCGGTCGGCGCGCGCGGGCATCCGGGCCTCGATGGTGGCGGGCAGCGCGGCGGCGAGCACCTCGTCGATCTCGACGGCGGTGACCCGGTCGGCGGCCTCCAGGAGGGCGAGGGTCAGCGAGCCGAGGCCGGGACCGACCTCCACGACCACGTCGTCGGGCCTCACCTCGGCCGTGCGCACGATGCGGCGGACGGTGTTGGCGTCGATCACGAAGTTCTGGCCGCGCTGCTTGGTCGGGCGTACGCCGAGGGCCGCGGCGAGCTCGCGGATGTCGGCGGGTCCGAGCAGCGCGTCTGCTCCGTCGGCGGGGTTGGTGGTGCTGGTCACCGGTACAGCCTACGGCCGCAGTGCGGCCACGGACTCGACCCCCGCTGCACGTAGAGCTTCTTCGCCCGGAACGTCTGCTCCCCGGAGGTGGCGTTCTGGGCGACGCCACTGCCTCCCAGCGCCCGCCAGGTGCCCGGATCGAACTGGTACAGGCCGCCGTAGGTGCCCGAGGGGTCGACGGCGCCGGGGCGGCCGCCGGACTCGCAGTGGGCCAGGGCGCCCCAGTCCAGGCCGTCGGCCCCGGCGACCGAGGACGGCAGCGGTTTGGTGCCGACCTTGACGAGCCGGTCGACCGGCTCCCGTACGACCTCCTCGGCGATCTTCTTGGGCTTCTGCTTGACGCCGTCGATCACGCGCAGGGCGTACGTGACGCGGCGGGCGCCCTGCTCGCCCTGGCGGACCACCACCTCGGTGCCGGAGAACAGCGAGTCGTCCTTCGCCTTCTCGGTCTCGAAGGGGATGGGCTCCTCGCGGACCTCCTTGGTGCCGGTGATCCGCATGACGTTCACGGTCTGCCCGTCGCGCGGGAAGCTGCCGGGCGGCACCGAGGTGGTGTCCTGGCCGCCGAGGCTGATCCCGGCCTGCTCGACGGCCTCGCGCACGGTGGCGGCGTTGGTGCGGATGGTGCGCTCGCGGCCGTCGGCGAGGAAGGTCACCGTGCGCTCGGTGCGCACCTCCATCTCCAGGCCCTCGCGGGTGATCTCCAGGGAGCGGGAGGCGGACAGGTAGGCGCCCTCGGCGCGCACCCCGAGCTGGCGCAGGGCGCCGTCGACGGTGCGGGCGGTGGTCCACACCTGGCGGCGGCGGCCGTCCAGGGTGAGGGTGACGGGGCGGCCGTAGCGGACGACGATCTCGTCGCCGCTGGCCAGGGTGCGGCCGGGGGCGGGCGCCACGATGTCGTGGTCGCCGACGGCCAGGCCCTCGTCGGCGAGGAGCTCGCCGACGTCGTCGGCGAAGGTGTGCAGGGTGCGCGGGGCCCCGTCCACGGTGAGCTGCACGGCCTTGTCGTGGGCGATGAAGGCGCTGGTGCCGCCCGCGAGGAACGCCACGACCAGGGCCTGCGGCACCAGTTTGCGCAGCCCGTCGGGCCCCTGGGAGGCCTTGCGGCGGCGGGCGGCCCGGCGGGCCTGGGCGCGGCCCCCGGTCTGCTGGCGGGGCAGCCGGGGCTCGACCGGTTCGGGCGCGGGGGCGCCCAGCGGTTCGCGGGTGTCGACCGTGGCGGTCGGGGCGTACGAGAAGCCCTGGTCGGAGGGGTACGCGGAGGCGGGCGCGGGCACCTCGGCGATCCTGGCGGCCCGGCGCCCGCCGCGTTCGGCTCGGTGACTGCCCTGCGAGGTGCTCACGAGGCCGGGACCCTAGCGCCAGTGACGGTCACTCTCCAAAGCGACTCGGTCACGGAATGTTTCCGTTTTCGCCCGGTGATCGAAATGCACCGGATGCGCCGCCCCCGTCACCCGTGCGCCGGGGTCAGTAGTCGAAGGCGCGTGCGGTGTTGGCCGCCAGTGCGGTGCACAGGGTGTCCTCGTCGACGCCGCGCACGGCGGCCATGGCCCGGACCGTGACCGGGACGAGGTACGGGGCGTTGGGCCGTCCGCGGAAGGGCGCGGGCGTGAGGAAGGGCGCGTCGGTCTCCACGAGCACCAGCTCGGCCGGGGCGACGGCGAGGGCGTCGCGCAGCGGCTGGGCGTTCTTGAAGGTCATGTTCCCGGCGAAGGACATGTAGTAGCCGTTGTCCGCGCAGGTCCGGGCCATCTCGGCGTCGCCGGAGTAGCAGTGGAAGACGGTCCGCTCGGGGGCGCCCGCGTCCTTCAGGACCCGCAGCACGTCGGCGTGGGCGTCGCGGTCGTGGATCACCAGCGCTTTGCCGTGCCGCTTGGCGATCTCGATGTGGGCCCGGAAGGAGCGCTCCTGGGCGGCCATGCCCTCGGGGCCGGTGCGGAAGTGGTCGAGGCCGGTCTCGCCGACGGCCTTGACCTGGTCGAGGGCGGCGAGGCGGTCGATCTCGGCGAGGGCCTCGTCCAGGGCGGCGTCGCCGCCGGCCTGCCGGGCGCCCTGGCGGGACCAGCCGTCGGGGTCGCCGTGCACGATGCGCGGCGCCTCGTTGGGGTGCAGGGCGACGGCCGCGTGGACGGCCTCGTGGGCGGCGGCGGTCTCGGCGGCCCAGCGCGAGCCCTTCAGGTCGCAGCCGACCTGGACCAGCGTGGTCACGCCGACGGAGGCGGCCTTGGCGAGCGCCTCCTCGACGGTGCCGGACTGCATGTCGAGGTGGGTGTGCGAGTCGGCGACCGGGACCCTGAGCGGTTCCGGGAGCGGGGGCGGGGCGTCCTTCGAGGTCATGCGCACGATCGTACGAGGGACGCCCCGCGGCCCGCCGGGGGCCGCGTCCCGGCCGCCGCTCCCGGCGGCGTCACGCGGGGCCCTGCCGGCGGCCTACCCGGCGTCCCGGTGGTCGTCGCGGTGGTGGAAGGGGTGGAGCAGGTCCGAAAGGTGCCAGTGGTGCGTCCGCGGCGCTTTTTCGTCGCCTTCGGCACCTTCTTTCTTTTCCGCCGCCTTTTTCGCGTGTGCGCGGGCCATCAGGTTCTGCACAGAAGAGACCTGACCCGCTCGCATGATGCGTACGACATGACCGCCGCAATTCATGCAGGTCGGGCTGGACAGCGGGGAGGGCACCCGCTCGCCATTCGCCTTGTAGACACAGAATGCGTGACCGTGGTTGTCGGTGTGGTGCTCGATCTCGTAGGCCTGCTCCCAGCCGTACCCGCAACGCATGCAGGCGAAGGCGTAGGCCTCGTGGGCAACCGGTGCGCCCGGGTCGGGCACGACGGGGGAACCTGTGATCGGGGTGCCTGTGATCTCACTCATGCCAGCTCCTCTCCACTGAACCAGTGGACGCCTTTTCCGGCCGGAGCGCATCAGCGGCTGCCGATTAATGGAGCGGTCTTGGGCCTTCCCATGCAGAAAGACCCGGCGCCAGGTCTGCGCTTTGCATTTCAGCGCGGCGCTTTACCGTTCGCGGGCGCCGGGCGATCCGCATTCTTTGCCGCCACCACCGCATCGAACACCTCGCGCTTGGGAAGCCCGGCTTCCGCGGCGACCGCCGCGATGGCCTCCTTGCGCCGCTCCCCCGCCTCCTCGCGCACCCGCACCCTGCGCACCAGCTCCTCGGCGTCCAGGTCGCCCGGGGCGGCCTCGGGGGCGCCGGAGACGACCACGGTGATCTCGCCGCGCACGCCCTCGGCCGCCCAGGCCGCGAGCTCGCCCAGCGGCCCGCGCTTGACCTCCTCGTACGTCTTGGTCAGCTCCCGGCACACCGCCGCGCGGCGGTCCGCGCCGAACACCTCGGCCATCGCGGCCAGCGTGTCGTCCAGGCGGTGCGGGGCCTCGAAGTAGACCAGCGTGCGCCGCTCGTCGGCGACCTCGCGCAGCTTGCCCAGCCGCTCGCCCGCCTTGCGCGGCAGGAAGCCCTCGAAGCAGAACCGGTCCACCGGCAGCCCCGAGAGCGCCAGCGCGGTCAGCACCGCGGACGGCCCCGGCACCGCGGTCACCCGGATGTCGCGCTCCACGGCCGCGGCCACCAGGCGGTAGCCCGGGTCGGAGACCGACGGCATGCCCGCGTCGGTGACCAGCAGCACCCGCTGGCCCTCCGCTAGGGCCTCGACCAGCTCGGGCGTGCGCGCGGTCTCGTTGCCCTCGAAGTACGACACGACCCGCCCCCGGGTCTGCACGCCGAGCGCCTGGGTCAGCCGGCGCAGCCGCCGGGTGTCCTCCGCGGCGACCACGTCGGCGGCCTCCAGCTCGGCCGCCAGCCGCGGCGGGGCGTCGGCCGTGTCGCCGATCGGGGTTCCTGCGAGTACGAGCGTTCCGGTCACCGTTCCAGTCACATGACCATCCTCCCAGCCCGGACGGGCGACTCGCACAGGTGCTTTCCCTACGATGGCGCGGTGACCAGTACCGCGCCCGAAGCCGTCCACGGCCAAGACGCCCCCGACCAGCAGCCCGGCTGGCCCCAGCGGCTGCGCCGCTTCGGCTACGCGCCCGGAGCCGCCACCGGCCTGCGCGAGCGCCTGGTGCCCCCGTACACGCGGCCCTCGCCGCGCGTGTGGGCGGTGCTGGGTGTGCGCGAGGCCGCCGCCGAGCGTGCCGAACGGGTGCTCGCCTGGGCGGGCCCGCTGCTGGTGGCGCTGGTCGCGGGGGTGCTCAGGTTCTGGCACCTGGGCAGCCCCAAGGCGGTGATATTCGACGAGACGTACTACGCCAAGGACGCCTGGGCGCTGGTCAGGCAGGGGTACGAGGGCGCCTGGCCCAAGGACATCGACAAGTCGATCCTGGCCGACCCCGGCGCGGTGCCGGTGCCCACCGAGGCCGGGTACGTGGTGCACCCGCCGGTCGGCAAGTGGGTGATCGGCCTGGGCGAACAGCTCTTCGGGTTCGACCCGTTCGGCTGGCGCTTCATGACGGCCCTGCTCGGCACCCTGTCGGTGCTGATGCTCTGCCGGATCGGGCGGCGGCTGTTCCGCTCCACGTTCCTGGGCTGCCTGGCGGGCGCGCTGCTCGCGGTGGACGGGCTGCACTTCGTGATGAGCCGCACCGCGCTGCTCGACCTGGTCCTGATGTTCTTCGTGCTCGCCGCGTTCGGCGCGCTGCTCCTGGACCGCGACTGGTCCCGCCGCAGGCTCGCCGCCGCGCTCCCGGAGGACGAGGAGGGGGTGCTGCGGCCGGACGCGCGGGTCGCCGAGGACCTCCGGCTGGGCTGGCGCCCCTGGCGGATCGCGGCGGGGCTGCTGCTGGGCCTGGCCTGCGGGACCAAGTGGAACGGCCTGTACATCCTGGCCGCGTTCTGCGTGATGGCCGTGCTGTGGGACGTGGGCGCCCGGCGGACGGCCGGCGCGGTCCAGCCCTACCGGGCGGTGCTGCGGCGCGACCTGCTCCCGGCGTTCGTCTCCACGGTGCCGCTGGCGATCGCCACGTACGTCGCCACCTGGACCGGCTGGATCGTCACCAGCGGCGGCTACTACCGGGACTGGGCGGAGAAGGACGGCCGGGGCAGCTCCTGGTCGTGGCTCTTCCCCGACTGGTGGCGCAGCCTGTGGCACTACGAGAACCAGGTGTACGAGTTCCACGTCAATCTGACCTCGGGGCACACCTACCAGTCCAACCCGTGGAGCTGGATCGTCCTGGGCCGCCCCGTCTCGTACTTCTACGAGGACCCCGCGCCCGGCACCGACGGCTGTCCGGCGGACGCCACCGAGAAGTGCGCCCGCGAGGTCCTGGCGATCGGCACGCCGGTGCTGTGGTGGGCCGCGTGCTTCGCGCTGCTGTACGTGCTGTGGCGCTGGGTCTTCAAGCGCGACTGGCGGGCGGGCGCCATCGCCTGCGGCGTCGCGGCGGGCTGGGCGCCCTGGTTCCTGTACCAGGAGCGCACGATCTTCCTGTTCTACGCGGTCGTGTTCGTGCCGTTCCTGTGCCTGGCGGTGGCGTTGATGATCGGCGCGCTCCTCGGGCCGCCCGGCTCGGACGAGCGGCGGCGCACCATCGGGGCGGTCGGCGCGGGCGTGCTGGTGCTGCTGGTCGTGTGGAACTTCATCTACTTCTGGCCGATCTACACCGGCACCTCGATCCCGATGGACGAGTGGCGCGGACGGATGTGGCTGGACACCTGGGTGTGAGGCGGCGAGCCGTGCCGCGCGGGGGCTTCCCGTACGGCATTCCGTACGGCATTCCGTTCGGATAACGACCGCCACCCGTGTCCCCTCCGTCGCGTAGAGTCCCTCCCGTATCCCGCTTGAACGTGTTCAAGTCCAAGCGGGCACGGGGACGTACGGGGACGAGGGGGAAGCGCGGATGCGCAGTGGAGTGAAGGTCGCGATAGCGGGTGGGGTGTTCGCGGTCGTCGCGGGCGGCGTGGGCTACGGGGCCTACAACCTGTGGGACGACGTGACCGGGTCCGGGGGGACCTCGAACAAGAACGCCGTCGCCGAGCGGACCTCGGGACCGATCACGCCCGAGGAGGTCGACGCCACCGCCAAGGGCTTCTTCGCCGCCTGGGCCAAGGGCGACTCCGAGGCCGCCGCGCAGCTGACCAACAACGCCACCGCCGCGGGGCCGCTGCTCGCCGGGTACCGCGAGCAGGCCCGCATCGGCTCCGTGAAGATCACCCCGGGCACGGCCACCGGCGCGAAGCTGCCGTTCACCGTGAACGCCGTCGTCACCGCGGACGGCGCCAGCAAGCCGCTCAGCTACGCCACCGCGCTGACCGTGGTGCGCGGCAAGACCACCGGGCGCCCGCTGGTGGACTGGCAGCCGGCCGTGCTGCACCCGCAGCTGAAGGCGGGCGAGCACCTGAGCACCACCTCCTCGGGCGCCCCGCAGATCAAGGCCCTGGACCACGACGGCGTCGAGCTGACCGCCGAGAAGTACCCCTCCCTGGGCAACGTCATCGACCAGCTGCGCAAGAAGTACGGCGCCGAGGCGGGCGGCAAGCCCGGGGTGGAGCTCGTCGCGGAGGGCGGCACCGGCAACGAGCCCGCCCGCACGCTGCTCACCCTCACCAAGGGCACGCCCGCGGTGATCCGCACGACCCTGGACGCGGGCGTGCAGGCGGCCGCGGAGAAGGCCGTGAAGAGCTACGCGCAGGGGTCGGTCGTCGCGATCAAGCCCAGCACCGGCGAGATCAGGGCCGTCGCCAACAACCCCGCCTCCGGCTACAACACCGCGATGCTCGGCGCCCAGGCCCCCGGCTCCACCATGAAGATCGTGACGGCCGCGATGATGCTGGACCACGGCCTGGTCAACGGCCCCGACAGCAAGGTGGAGTGCCCGGCGACGGTCGACTGGATGGGCCGCACCTTCCACAACCTGGACGACTTCTCGATCGGCGGCGCCACGCTGCGGGACGCCTTCCGCCGCTCCTGCAACACCGCCTTCATCAAGCCGGTCAAGCCGCTGGGCGAGAAGGCCGACAGCGCGCTGGGCGAGACCGCGCGCACGTACTTCGGCATCGGCGCGGTGTGGACCACCGGGATCGCCTCGGCCGACGCCAGCGTCCCCGCCTCCTCCGGCACCGAGACCGCCGCCTCCTACATCGGCCAGGGCCGCATCACCATGAGCCCGCTCGCGATCGCCTCGATCACGGCCACCGCCAAGAGCGGCGCGTTCAAGCAGCCGGTCATCGTCCCGCGCGACAAGGTGGGCGGCGAGCTCGCCACCGCGCGCCCGCTGCCCGCGCAGATCGCCGCCACCCTGCGCGGCCTGATGGCCGCCACCGCGACCGGCAGCGGCACCGGCGCCCGCGCCATGGCCTCGGTCAGCGGCGACAAGGGCGCCAAGACGGGCTCCGCCGAGGTGGACGGCCAGGGCTCGTCCAACAGCTGGTTCACCGGCTACGCGGGCGACCTCGCGGCCGCGGCGGTCGTCCAGTCCGGCGGCCACGGCGGCGACGCGGCGGGCCCGGTGGTGGCCCGGGTGCTGAACGCGCGCTGAGGCGGGTGGTGGGGGGCAGGCCCCGCACTCCGCCCGTACGGTCCCGTCCCCCGGACCAGTAACCTGGGGGGTCGGTTCTTTCCGAGTCTGGAGCGCAATGGCAGTCAATCTGGTCAACGTCGAGAGCGTCAGCAAGGTCTACGGCACGCGCGCCCTGCTCGACGGGGTGTCCCTCGGGGTCTCCGAGGGCGACCGGATCGGTGTCGTGGGGCGCAACGGCGACGGCAAGACCACCCTCGTCCGGATGCTGGCCAAGCTGGAGGAAGCCGACACCGGGCGCGTCACGCACAGCGGCGGGCTGCGGCTCGGGGTGCTCACCCAGCACGACTCCCTCGACCCGGAAGCCACCGTGCGGCACGAGGTCATCGGGGACCTCGCCGACCACGAGTGGGCCGGCGACGCCAAGATCCGCGACGTGCTCACCGGGCTGTTCGGCGGGCTCGACCTGCCCGGCTTCCCGCAGGGCCTGGACACCGTCATCGGGCCGCTCTCCGGCGGCGAGCGGCGGCGCATCGCGCTGGCCCAGCTGCTGATCGCCGAGCAGGACCTGATCGTCCTGGACGAGCCGACCAACCACCTGGACGTGGAGGGCATCGCCTGGCTCGCCGGGCACCTGCAGGTCCGCCGCTCGGCGCTCGTCTGCGTCACCCACGACCGCTGGTTCCTCGACCAGGTCTGCACCCGCATGTGGGACGTCCAGCGCGGTGACGTCTTCGAGTACGAGGGCGGCTACTCCGACTACGTCTTCGCCCGCGCCGAGCGCGAGCGCATCGCGGCGACGGAGGAGGTCAAGCGGCAGAACCTGGTCCGCAAGGAGCTGGCCTGGCTGCGCCGCGGCGCCCCCGCCCGCACCTCCAAGCCGCGCTACCGCATCGAGGCGGCCAACGAGCTGATCGCCGACGTGCCGCCGCCGCGCGACGCCAGCGAGCTGATGAAGTTCGCCTCCGCGCGGCTCGGCAAGACGGTCTTCGACCTGGAGGACGTGACCGTCCAGGCCGGGCCCAAGGTGCTGCTCAAGCACCTGACCTGGCAGCTGGGCCCCGGCGACCGGATCGGCCTGGTCGGCGTCAACGGCGCGGGCAAGACCTCGCTGCTGCGGGCCCTCGCCGAGGCGGAGCGCACCCAGGGCGAGGAGCAGCCGGCCGCCGGGAAGGTCGTGGTCGGCAAGACCGTGCGGCTCGCCTACCTGTCCCAGGACGTCACCGAACTGCCGCCCACGCTGCGGGTCCTGGAGGCCGTGCAGCAGATCCGCGACCGGGTCGACCTGGGCAAGGGCCGGGAGATGACCGCGGGGCAGCTGTGCGAGCAGTTCGGCTTCGGCAAGGAGAAGCAGTGGACGCCGGTCGGCGACCTCTCCGGCGGTGAGCGCCGCAGGCTCCAGCTGCTGCGGCTGCTGATGGACGAGCCGAACGTGCTCTTCCTCGACGAGCCCACCAACGACCTCGACATCGAGACCCTCACCCAGCTGGAGGACCTGCTCGACGGCTGGCCCGGCTCGATGGTGGTCATCTCCCACGACCGGTTCTTCCTGGAGCGCACCACCGACCGCACCTTCGCGCTGCTCGGCGACGCCACGCTGCGGATGCTGCCGCGCGGCATCGACGAGTACCTGGAGCGGCGCCGCGCGATGACCGAGGCCGCCGCGCCCGCCCCGGCGCCCGTGCCCGCCGCGGCCGCCGCACCGGGCAGGTCGGCCGGCGACCTGCGCGCCGCCAAGAAGGAGCTCCAGAAGATCGAGCGGCAGCTGGACAAGATCTCCGCCAAGGAGGCCACGCTGCACACGCAGATCGCCGACAACGCCACGAACTTCGAGAAGGTGGCCAAACTGGACGCGGAGCTCAGGGAACTCGCGGGGGAGCGCGAGGACTTGGAGATGCGCTGGCTGGAACTCGCCGAGGACGCCTAGCCGTAGCCCCCTCCGGGTGAGGCGTGGCGAAGTCGTGGAGAGCCGATAACGGAGCCGTCACAGGCCGGTCCGCCCTTGGGTACAGGGGCGGACCGGCCCCGTTTCGGGCCCGGATCGGGTGATAGAAAGAAGCCCCGCTCGACTCACGCATCACTGCGGAATCCATGTCCGAATCGCTCCTTTCCGGCCGTACGCGCAGGCCGGAATCGCGGGGGAGGCCGGTCGGGCAGCGGACCCGCGCTAAGGGGGAATGGCTGATGACTCAGCCGCCCAGCCAGCAACCGCCGCAGGGGGGCTTCGGCGCGCCGCAGGACCCGCCGCCGCAGCCGGGACAGCCGCCGCAGGCGCCGCCCGTCCCGCCGGCCGCACCCCCGGCCCCGCCCGCCGCGCAGCCGGGCTACGGCCACCCCCAGCCCCCGGCCCAGCCGCCCGCCCCGCCCCAGGGCCCGCCCCCGGCCCAGCCCGGTTACGGCTACCCGGCGGGCGACCAGCCCGGCGGCGCGCAGCCCGGCTACGGCTACCCCGCGGGCGCGCAGCCCGGTTACGGCTACCCCCAGGCCCCCGGCCAGCCCGGCCCGTACGGGCATCAGCCGACCGTCCCGATGGGCCAGGCCCCCGGACCGTACGGCCAGCCCAACCCCTACGGGGGCCACCCGGCGCCGCCGCAGTACCCCGGCGCGCCCACCCCTCCGGGCGGCGGCGGGAACCCCTTCAAGGGCAAGCCCGGCGTGATCGTGGCGGCCGCGGCGGCGGCCCTGCTGGTGGTCGGCGGCGGCGTGTGGTTCGCCGTCAGCGGCGACGACGGCAAGGACCCCAAGCCGCAGGCGGGCAGCAGCCAGGACGCCAAGCCGACCGGCTCCGCCGAGGTCGACAAGGGCGACGGCAACGGCGAGGGCCGCGCCGGGAACGACGACCTCAACGCCGGGCGCAAGGCCGGTGAGTCCAAGGTCGAGTGGCTGATGAAGAACGACGTCGACCTGCCGCGCAACGGCTCCAGCGTGTACGGGCCGTGGGTGGTGGGCGACACCGTCGTCAAGGGCATGTACAAGACGCTCAACGGCTACTCCACGGCCGACGGCAAGCAGAAGTGGAGCGTGCCGCTGCCCACCGAGCTGTGCGCCGCGCCCGTCGCGCCCAGCGCGAGCGGCTCCCTGGTCCTCGGCTACCACGACAAGCCGGGCGACAAGGGCAAGTGCACCATGCTCCAGCAGGTCGACCTCAAGACCGGCAAGCCCGGCTGGAAGGCCCAGGTCCCCAAGGCCAACGGCTTCTTCCAGCTGTCCGAGATCACCCTGGCCATCAGCGGCGGCACGGTGACCGCGGCCGGCACCAACAACTCGTACGGCTTCTCCATGACCGACGGCAAGCAGCTGTGGGGCAAGCGCCCCAGCGGCCAGTGCCAGCCGTACGCGTTCGCGGGCGGCCCGAAGCTCATCGCCGCCGCCAGCTGCTCCACCGGCGGTGACTACAACAAGGAGCAGCACGAGGTCAGCGAGGTCGACCCGGCGACCGGCAAGGTCAAGTGGGCGTACAAGATGCCGCCCAACGTCGAGGTCGACAAGATCTACTCGGTCAGCCCGCTGATCGTCTCCGGCATCAAGCGCGACTCCGCGAACAACAAGCAGTGGAGCATCATCGCGCTGACCGACGGCGGCAAGCTGCGCTCCCAGCTGGCGGGCGGCAAGGACAAGTTCGCGCCGCGCTGCGGCGGCTCCTTCGTGGTCCTCGGACAGAACCTCCAGGACTGCACCGGGATGGCCGCCGACGCCAACACCTTCTACCTCGCCACCGACTCCGGCTCGGTCAGCACCGCCAACGCCGTGGTCGCCTTCGACCTGAACACCGGCAAGCCCAAGTGGCGCGCCGCCGCGCCCGCCGAGCGCACCATGGCGCCGGTGCGCACGGACGGCGGCAACGTCCTGGTCTACCTCCAGCCGCGCTACGACAAGGGCGGTGTGCTCGCCACGCTCGCGCCGACCGGCGGCGCGCCGAAGACGCTGCTGCAGAACCCGGCCTCGACCGCCGAGATCGAGAACTCCTTCTACAGCCCGCGGTACGTGTACGACAACGGGACCTTCTACGTGGCCAGCGGCCGGGTGAGCGCGTCGAACGACGCGGAGGAGAAGGAGACCAAGACGATGATGGCGTTCGGGAAGTAGGAGAGGGAAACCACCGATGACGCAGCCGCCCCCACCCCCGAACCAGCCCCCTGGCCCGCCGCCCGGCGGAGGCTTCGGCGCCCCGCAGCAGCCCCCGGCCGGCGGCTTCGGCGCCCCGACGCCGCAGCAGCCGGGCCAGCCCCCGCAGCAGCCCGGCTACGGCTACCCGCAGCAGCAGCCGGGCCACGGCCAGCCGCCGCAGCAGCCGTACGGCTACCCGCAGCAGCCCCAACAGCCCCAACAGCCCCAGCAGCCCTACGGGTACCCGCAGCAGGCCCCCGGCCAGCAGCCCAACCCGTACGCCGGGTCCGGGTACCCCACGGCGCCGATGAACCAGCAGTCCCCGTACCCCGCCCCGCAGGGGCCCGGGGGCGGCGGCAAGAAGCTGTCGACGCAGATGCGGATCGTCATCGCCGCGGCCGCCGCCGTGGTCGTGATCATCGGCGCCGGCGTCTGGTACGCCTCCAGCGGTGACGACGGCAAGAGCGAGGCCAAGGGCGGCAGTTCGGCCGCCGGCGGCGGGGGTGGCGGCGCCAAGGCCGCCGACGGCGCGGGCAAGGAGAAGGTGCCCGGCAACCCCAAGTCCAAGGTCGCCTTCCAGCTGCCCGTGCCCGCCGTCACCGACACCACCGACGTCAGCGGCTCCTGGGTCACCGACAAGGCGTACGTGAAGACGGGCGTGAACTCGGTCGTCGGCTACGACCTCGTCAAGGGCACCCCGCTCTGGACGATCCCGCTGCCCGGCCAGGTCTGCGCCGCCTCCCGGCACCAGAGCGCGGACGGGAAGACGGCGATCGCCTTCGAGCCCGCCAAGCGGGTGCCGCCCAAGAACTACCAGCGCTGCTCCGAGGTCGGCGCCATCGACCTCACCACCGGCAAGCTGCTGTGGAGCAAGTCCGTCACCGGCGGCAAGGTCGGCGACGACAAGGCGTCGTTCTCCGAGGTCACCCTCAGCGGCAGCACCGTCGCCGCGGGCGGCACCGACGGCGGCGCGGCCTGGGACATGACCGGCAAGGAACTGTGGAAGCCGCAGGTCAGCGCCGACAACTGCTACGACATGGGGTACGGCGGCGGACCCGCGCTGGTCGCGGCCCGCAAGTGCGGTCCGTACGACAACCAGACGGTGACGATCCAGACCCTCAACCCGGCGACGGGCGCGCCCACCTCGGCGTTCAAGCTGCCCGCCGGGGTGGAGTGGGCCTCGATCGTCTCCACCAAGCCGCTGGTGGTGGCCGCCGACGTCGGCGACACCGCGGGCGACGGCTCGGGCATCTCCGACTTCTTCTCGGTCGACGAGGGGACCGGCAAGCTCAAGACCAAGATCTCGGTGCCGGGCGACCGGTTCGCGGCGCGCTGCCGCTCCACCGAGGTGGAGAGCTGCCAGAAGGTGGCCGTCGGCAACGGCCGGATCTACCTGCCCACCGAGGAGCACGAGGTCGGCGACGGCGAGTACGGGCGGACCAACGAGATCGTCTCGTTCGACCTGACCACGGGCAAGCCGACCGCGGACAAGGCGGAGGCGGGCGGCCGCTACCGGATCACCCCGCTGCGCATGGACGGCGGCAACATCCTGGCGTACAAGACCCCGCCCTACGGCAAGGGCGGCCAGATCGTCTCCGTCGACGGGGCGAGCTTCAAGCAGACCGTGCTGATGGAGAACCCGTCGGACGAGCCGGTCCGCAAGGCCGAGGGCAGCTTCCCCGCCGACTACTCGGAGATCCTCTACACCGGCGGCAGGATGTTCCTGTCCGGCGGCACCGTGAGCAAGCCGCAGTCGTCCTCCCTCGACCGGAAGTACCTCGCCATGTCGTTCACGACGAACTGAGGCACCCGCCCCCGGGCGACCGCGAACCGGGCGATCTTGCCCCCGGCCGACCTCAAGTAGCCCTGATTGGCGAAGAATTCGACATTCTGGGGGGCTTCTGACAAGTAAGGGGCGCGCGATGTCGAACAAGCGTGTAGCTTGCCGGGTCAGGAGGGCTGGGGGGCCGGGCGGCCGTCTCCAGGGGGATGGGGGGGTTGCTCGATGGGCGTGCGACTCATGGTGGTCGATGACCACCGGCTGCTCGCCGAGGCACTCGCCTCGGCCCTGAAGCTGCGCGGGCACCGGGTGCTCGCGGCGGCCGCGCCCACCGCGGGCGCGGCCGAGCTGGTGGTGAGCAGGGCGCCGGAGGTGTGCCTGCTGGGTACCGCCTCGCCCGCCGAGCCGGGGGTCTTCGACCCGATCGTGCGGATCAAGCGGGAGCGGCCGCAGGTGGCGGTGGTGGTCCTCGGGCCGGTGCCGAGCCCGCGCGGGATCGCGGCCGCGTTCGCCGCGGGCGCCTCCGGCTACGTGCGCCACGACGAGCGCATCGAGGGCGTGGAGCGGGCCATGGTCAAGGCCAGGGCCGGCGAGGCGGCGGTGGCGCCGCAGCTGCTCCAGGGCGCCTTCACCGAACTGCTCAACCCGGCCGTCCAGCCCGACGACGAGGGCCAGCGGCTGCTGCAGATGCTGACCCCGCGCGAGGTGGAGGTCCTGGTGCGGGTCGCGGAGGGCGAGGACACCCGGCTCATCGCGGCCGGGATGGGGATAGCCCCCAGCACCGCGCGCACCCACGTGCAGCGGGTGCTGATGAAGCTCGGGGTCGGCTCGCGCCTGGAGGCGGCGGCCCTGGCGGCGCGCACCGGCCTGCTGGAGCGCGCCGCGCTGGCCCCGTCGGCCCCGCACCCGGGGGAGCGGGGGGCGGGTCCCGAGCGGATCTGAGGCGTACGGAGTTCTCGGTTCGTACGGAGTCGAAGGGCGCCGTCCCTGGTGGGGCGGCGCCCTTTCGCGTGCCCGGGGCCGTGCGCTCGTGGCCCCGGTCGCGCGTCCGTACAGGTTGCTCCGCCGGTTCCTGGCGCGCGGCATTGACGATGCCTGTTGGCTTGTGGTTTTTTATGTGCGGTTCTGTTGGGCAAGGGTGCGAGGAGCCCAGGTGAAGAAGACGTCGACCCGGCTCGCCGACGGACGCGAGCTGTTCTACTACGACCTGCGCGACGACACCGTCCGCCAGGCCGTCGACCGGCGCCCCCTGGACCCGATCGCCACCACCAGCGAGATCCGCCACGACCCGCTGCTCGGCGACTCCGTGGCGATCGCCTCGCACCGCCAGGGCCGCACCTACCACCCGCCCGCCGACGAGTGCCCGCTCTGCCCCTCGGGCGACGGACGGCACACCGAGGTCCCCGAGGACGACTACGACGTGGTCGTCTTCGAGAACCGCTTCCCCTCCCTGGCCGGCGACTCCGGCCGCTGCGAGGTCGTCTGCTTCACCCCCGACCACGACGCCTCCTTCGCCGACCTCGACGACGAGCAGGCCGGCCTGGTCCTGGAGGCGTGGACCGACCGCACCGCCGAACTGGCCGAACTCCCGCAGGTCAAGCAGGTGTTCTGCTTCGAGAACCGGGGCGCGGAGATCGGCGTCACCCTCGGCCACCCGCACGGCCAGATCTACGCGTACCCCTTCGTCACCCCGCGCACCGCGCTCGTGCGCCGCTCCGTCGCCGCGCACCGGCGGGCCACCGGCCGCAACCTCTTCGACGACACCGTCGCCCGCGAACTGGCCGACGGCGAGCGGGTGGTGCTGGAGACCGCGCACTGGGTCGCCTTCGTCCCGTACGCCGCGCACTGGCCCTACGAGGTGCACCTCTACCCGCGCCGCCGGGTGCCCGACCTGCGGTTCCTGGACGAGGCGGCCCGCACAGAGTTCCCACAGGCCTACCTGGAACTGTTGAGGCGGTTCGACCGGGTCTTCGGGCCCGGCGAGCCGCCCACCCCGTACATCGCCGCCTGGCACCAGGCGCCGTTCGGGGAGCCGGACCGGGACGACTTCGCCCTGCACCTGGAGCTCTTCACCGTCCGGCGCACCCCGGGCAAGCTGAAGTTCCTCGCCGGTTCCGAGTCGGGCATGAACGTGTTCATCAACGACGTGCCGCCGGAGGCGGCGGCCCGCCGACTGCGAGAGGCAGCGACCGCGTGAGCAAGTATCTGGTGACGGGCGGGGCCGGCTACGTCGGCGCCGTCGTGGCGGCCCACCTGATCGGGGCCGGCCACGAAGTGACCGTCCTCGACGACCTGTCCACCGGCTTCCGCGCCGGGGTGCCCGAGGGCGCCGCGTTCGTCGAGGGGCGGGTCCAGGACGCCGACCGCCACCTCGACCCGTCCTACGACGGAGTCCTGCACTTCGCCGCGTCCTCCCAGGTCGGCGAGTCCGTCACCGACCCGGAGAAGTACTGGACCAACAACGTCGGCGGCAGCCTGGCGCTGCTCTCCGCGATGCGCCGGCACGGGGTGCGCCGCCTGGTGTTCTCCTCCACCGCCGCCACCTACGGCGAACCGGTCTCCACGCCGATCACCGAGACCGACCCCACCGCCCCCACCAGCCCCTACGGCGCCACCAAGCTGGCCGTGGACCACATGCTCACCGGCGAGGCCCGCGCCCACGGCCTGGCCGCCGCCTCGCTGCGCTACTTCAACGTGGCCGGCGCCCACGGCGCCCTCGGCGAGCGGCACGACCCCGAGTCCCACCTCATCCCGCTGGTCCTCCAGGTCGCCCTGGGTCGGCGGGAGTCGATCGCGGTGTACGGGGACGACTACCCGACCCCGGACGGCACCTGCGTGCGCGACTACATCCACGTCGCCGACCTGGCCGAGGCCCACCTGCTCGCCCTGGACGCGGTCACCCCCGGCGAACACCTGGTGTGCAACCTCGGCAACGGCAGCGGCTTCTCGGTGCGCGAGGTGATCGAGACGGTCCGCAAGGTCACCGGCCACCCCGTCCCCGAGACCACCGCCCCGCGCCGGGCCGGCGACCCGGCCGTCCTGGTCGCCTCGGCCGCCGCCGCCCACGAGCGGCTCGGCTGGCGGCCCTCGCGGACCGACCTGACCCGGATCGTCGAGGACGCCTGGGACTTCGCCAGGGGAGCCGCGAAGTGACCGCCGTCGCGGACGACTTCACCCGGTTGTACGGCCGCGCCCCCGACGGGGTGTGGGCCGCGCCCGGGCGCGTCAACCTGATCGGCGAGTACACCGACTTCAACGACGGCTTCGTGCTGCCGCTGGCCCTGCCGCACACCGCCGTCGCCGCCTTCGCCCGCCGCGACGACGGCGTGCTGCGGCTGCACTCGGCCGACGTGCCCGGCCCCCTCGTGGAACTGCGCGCCGACGACCTGACGCCGCTCTCCCCGTACGGGCACGGCGGCTGGGCCGCCTACGTCGCGGGCGTGTTCTGGGCGCTGCGCGGGGCGGGGCACCCGGTCGCGGGCGCCGACGTGCACCTGGCCTCCACCGTGCCCACCGGCGCGGGCCTGTCCTCCTCGGCGGCCCTTGAGGTGGTCACCGCCCTCGCCCTGGACGAGCTGTACGGCCTGGGCCTGGCCCGCGAGGAGCTGGCCCGCACCGCCCAGCGCGCCGAGAACGCGTTCGTGGGCGTGCCCTGCGGCGTGATGGACCAGACGGCGTCCGCCTGCTGCACCGAGGGCCACGCGCTGTTCCTGGACACCCGGGACCTGGGTCTGCGCCAGGTGCCGCTGGACCTGGCCGCGCACGGGCTGCGGCTGCTCGTGGTGGACACCCGCGTGAAGCACGCGCTCGGCGACGGCGCGTACGCGCGCCGCCGCGCCGGCTGCGAGGAGGGTGCGCGGGCGCTCGGCGTGCGCGCGCTGCGCGACATCGACCACGCGCAACTGCCGGGGGCGCTCGCCGAGTTGCCGGACGCCACCGTACGCGCCTACGTGCGCCACGTGGTCTCGGACAACCACCGGGTGCGCCGGGTCGTGGACCTGCTCGACGCCGGGAACGTACGGGCCGTGGGCCCCGTCCTGACCGAGGGCCACGCCTCCCTCCGCGACGACCTGGAGGTCTCCTGCGCGGAGCTCGACCTGGTGGTCCGGGCCGCCTGCGGGGCCGGGGCGCTGGGCGCGCGGATGACCGGCGGCGGCTTCGGCGGCTCCGCGGTGGTGCTGGTGGAGGAGGCGGGCGCGGACGCGGTGTCGCTGGCCGTCGAGGAGGCGTTCGCCAAGGCCGGGCACACCGCCCCCCGGATCTTCCCGGCGGTCGCCTCCGCGGGTGCGCGCAGGCTCAGTTGAGCGTCTTGACCAGGGTGTACTCGGTGATGCCGGGCGGGTAGCCGACGACGGTGCCCACGATCTCGTACCCCTGGCGGGTGTAGAAGCCGGGGGCCTGGAAGTCCCAGGTGTCCACCCGCGAGCGGGTGCACAGGCGGGCCTCGCGGGCCCGTCGCTCCGCCTCGGCGAGCAGCCGCGCGCCGAGGCCCGAGCCGCGCGCGCCCGCGTCCACCCACAGCAGCTCCACGTGCAGCCAGTGCGCCCAGGTGCGGCCCGTGAGCCCGCCGACGAGGGCGCCCGAGGCGTCCGACGCCCAGACCTGGAGCGGGAGTTCGCCGTCCTGCCCGGTGCCGGCCAGGGCGCGCAGCGCGGGCGAGGAGGCGAGATTGGTCTCGCGCAGCCGCGAACGGAGCAGTGCGTGGCGTTCCTTGTCGACTTCCGTCTCGATCCGAAACATGCGGCTCACCCTAAACAGACCCGCGACGGCCCCGCACCACCAGTTCTGCGATTCTCCTTCCCCTGTCGGCCCCCGGTCGTACTCTGATGCACAGCACCGGTGGGGGCCGGTGCTGATCAGGGGGCGAGACAAGTCGGGTACGACGCCCGGGGGCGGGGTAGCTGTCACTGCACGGCGGCGGCCGTGCGATCCCGAGCACCTCACCATCCGGGCGCCGTATCCGCGCCGGTCCGTTCCTCGACACACATGGGGGTGTCCGTGGTTCGTATCCGGGTCCTGGTGGTGGACGACCACCGCATCTTCGCCGAGTCGCTCGCCGCCGCGCTGGCGGCGGAGCCCGACGTGGACGTGGCGGCGGCCGGGAGCGGTCCGGCGGCGCTGCGCTGTCTGGAGCGCGGGGCGGCCGAGGGCCGCAAGTTCGACGTGATGCTGGTCGACGCCGACCTGGGCACGGCCGCCGCGCCGGTGGCCCGCGCGGTGCCGGTGGGCGAGGACGGCGTGGTCGACGGCATCTCGCTGGTCGCGGGCGTGCGTTCGGGCCAGTCCTCGGTGCGCACGGTGGTGCTGGCCGAGAAGGACGACCCGCGCCGGGCGGCGCTCGCGCTGCAGGCGGGCGCGTCGGGCTGGGTCGCCAAGGACTGCTCGCTGCAGCGGCTGCTCGCGGTGATCCGCGGGGTGCTGCGCGAGGAGACGCACCTGCCGCCGGCCCTGCTGACCGGGGTGCTGCGGGAGCTGACCGCGGCCCGCAAGCACCGCACCGAGAGCGAGCGCCTGGTGGAGTCGCTGACCCCGCGCGAGCGGGAGGTGCTGCGCTGCATGGTGGCGGGCCTGGGCCGCAAGGCGGTGGCCGAGCGGCTGTTCCTGTCCCCGCACACGGTCCGTACGCACATGCAGAACGTGCTGGGCAAGCTCGGGGTGCACTCCACGCTGGCCGCCGTGGCGCTGGCCCGGCGCGCGGGGGTGGGTCCCGCGGAGCTAGCCGGGGACATTGTCGAACGGGGCGGTCAGCTGGCGTAGCAGGGCGGCCAGTTCGCCGCGCTGGGCGCGCGAGAGCTCGGCGAGGATCGCCCGCTCCTGGGCGAGGAGGCCGGCCAGGGCCTGGTCGGCCCGGTCGCGTCCCTCGGGGGTCAGGCGGACCAGGACGCCCCGGCGGTCGCTGGGGTCCGGGAGCCGCTCGACGAGGCCCTTCTTGGTGAGCCGGTCGATGCGGTTGGTCATGGTGCCCGAGGTGACCAGGGTCTGGGTGAGCAGCTGCCCGGGGGAGAGCTGGTAGGGGGCGCCGGCCCGGCGCAGCGACGTGAGGACGTCGAACTCCCAGGGCTCCAGGTTGTGCTCGGAGAACGCGAGGCGCCGGGCCCGGTCGAGGTGGCGGGCGAGCCTGCTGACGCGGCTGAGCACCTCGAGCGGTTCCACGTCGAGGTCCGGGCGTTCGCGCCGCCATGCTGCGACCAGTCGGTCGACCTCGTCCTCCATGTCGATCAGTGTAGAGGGTTCCTCGACATGAAGTCTCTTGACATCAAGATATATTCTCCTTGACGATGGGGCATGGTCGGGCCGGGACCGCCTTCCGGTTCGACGCGACCTGCCAGCAAGGAGGCTCGAACATGCATTCCGTTCCGCATTGGGACCCGCAGCAGTACCTGCGCCACGCCACCCACCGCACCCGCCCCTTCCTCGATCTCCTGGCCCGCATACCCGAGCTGCCGCCCGGCACCCGCCCCGCCCGCATCGCCGACATCGGCTGCGGCCCGGGCAACGTCACCGCGCTGCTCGCCGACCGCTGGCCCGACGCCCACATCACCGGCTACGACCTCTCCGCGGACATGCTGGAGCAGGCCGAGAAGCGCTACGCCGGAACCACCCCCGGCGGCGGCTGGCTCGACTTCCGCCCCGCCGACGCCGCCCACTGGACGCCCGACGAGCCGTACGACCTGATCGTCTCCAACGCCGCCCTGCAGTGGGTGCCCAACCACCCCGAGTCCTTCCCCGGCTGGATCGAGGGCCTCGCCCCCGGCGGCACCTTCGCCTTCCAGGTCCCGGGCAACTTCACCGCCCCCAGCCACGACCTGCTCGGCCGGCTGTGCGACCTGCCGCGCTGGCGCGAACGCCTCGGCGACCAGGGACGGCGCTTCGTCCACATCCTGGAACCGGAGGACTACCTGCTGCGCCTGGCCGACCTCGGCTGCGCCACGGACGTGTGGGAGACCACCTACTCCCAGCTGCTCCAGGGCGAGGACCCGGTCCTGGACTGGGTCAAGGGCACCGCGCTGCGGCCCGTGCTGACCACCCTGGACGGCGACGAGGCCGCCGTGGAGGAGTTCCTCGGCCAGTACCGGCAGATGCTGCGCGAGGCCTACCCGCCCGGCCCGCACGGCACCGTCTTCCCGTTCCGCCGCGTCTTCGCCGTCGCCACCCGCACCGCCTGACGGCGCGGCCCCGGGCACCTGGGGACCCGGGGCCGCGCCGCCCGCACGCGCGGGGGCGGCGCCCGGCGGCGCTCAGCTCTTGCGGTGCCCTATCAGCCGCGGCTTGGGCTCCAGGCCGTCCAGGCCGTGCCAGGCCAGGTTCACCAGGTGCGCGGCGACCTCCGCCTTCTTCGGCCGCCGGGCGTCCAGCCACCACTGGCCGGTCAGCGCCACCATGCCCACCAGCGCCTGCGCGTACAGCGGCGCCAGCTTCGGGTCGAAGCCGCGGGTCTTGAACTCGCGGCCCAGGATGTCCTCCACCCGCGTCGCGATGTCCGAGATCAGCGAGGCGAAGGTGCCCGTGGACTGAGGGATGGGCGAGTCGCGCACCAGGATGCGGAAACCGTCCGTGTACGCCTCGATGTAGTCCAGCAGCGCGAACGCCGCCTGCTCCAGGAGCTCCCGCGGGTGACCCGCGGTCAGCGACCCCGTCACCATGTCGAGGAGCTGGCGCATCTCGCGGTCCACCACCACCGCGTACAGCCCCTCCTTGCCCCCGAAGTGCTCGTACACCACCGGCTTGGAGACCCCGGCCTTCGCCGCGATCTCCTCCACCGACGTGCCCTCGAAGCCCTTCGCGGCGAACAGCGTGCGGCCGATGTCGAGCAGTTGCTGGCGGCGCTCGGCCCCCGTCATCCGGACCCTGCGCCCCCGGCGGGGCTTGTCGTTGCTGGTACTACCGCCGTCGATCGCCACGTCGTCAATCATGCCGCTTCCGCGGCGTTCTCCTTGCGCCGGGCCTCGATCCGCGAGCGCGACGGCCAGCGCACGTCGTACGCCCAGCCCGCCGCCTCGAACCAGCGGATCAGCCGCGCACTGGAGTCCACCTGGCCGCGCATCACCCCGTGCCGCGCCGACGTCGGGTCCGCGTGGTGCAGGTTGTGCCAGGACTCGCCGCAGGACAGGACCGCCAGCCACCACACGTTGCCCGAGCGGTCACGCGACTTGAACGGGCGCTTGCCCACCGCGTGGCAGATCGAGTTGATCGACCACGTCACGTGGTGCAGCAGCGACACCCGCACCAGCGAGCCCCAGAAGAACGCCGTGAACGCGCCCCACCAGCTCATCGTCACCAGACCGCCCACCACCGGCGGGATCGCCAGCGACACCACCGTCCACATCACGAACTGCCGGGAGATCCGCCGGATCGCCGGGTCCTTGATCAGGTCCGGGGCGTACTTGTGCTGCGGCGTCCGCTCCTCGTCGAACATCCAGCCGATGTGCGCCCACCACAGGCCCTTCATCAGGGCCGGCACCGTCTCGCCGAACCGCCACGGCGAGTGCGGGTCGCCCTCCGCGTCGGAGAACTTGTGGTGCTTGCGGTGGTCCGCCACCCAGCGCACCAGCGGGCCCTCCACGGCCAGCGACCCCATCACCGCCAGCGCGATCCGCAGCGGGCGCTTGGCCTTGAACGCACCGTGCGTGAAGTAGCGGTGGAAGCCGATCGTGATGCCGTGGCAGCCGATGTAGTACATCGCCACCATCAGGCCCAGGTCCAGCCAGCTGACCCCCCACCCCCAGGCCAGCGGCACCGCCGCGACCAGGGCCAGGAAGGGCACCGTGATGAACAGCAGCAGCGCGATCTGCTCGATCGAGCCCTTGCTGTCCCCGCCGAGGGTGGCGGAGGGCAGCGCGTCGCCTGGCTGCGCGGTACGGCTCGCGGATTCGAGCACATCGGGGCTAGCGGTCATGAAGTGTCCCCTGGGGGTGAGGGTGCGAGGGAGCGGGCAAGAGAACGAGGAAGCCCGGAGGGCCGCCAGGCTACGGTTCCGTAACCTACGGCGTCGTAAGTATGGCAGCGCACCGCCCCGCGGCAAGAGGGCGGTGAACAGTGCCGCCGCCGCGGACACCTATCCTGGGAGCGTCGGACAGCGCGGTCCGCAAGCCTCAGTACCCCTGAAGACGTGCTTGAACACTGCAAGGAGCCGCACCTGTGAGCAGTGCCGACCAGACCCCCACCGCCAGCGCCGAGCTGCGTGCCGACATCCGCCGACTGGGCGACCTCCTCGGCCAGACGCTCGTCCGCCAGGAGGGCCAGGAGATCCTCGACCTCGTCGAGAAGGTCCGCGCCCTGACCCGCGAGGACGGAGAAGCGGCCGCCGCGCTGCTGGGGGACACCGACCTGGAGACCGCCGCCAAGCTGGTACGCGCCTTCTCCACCTACTTCCACCTGGCCAACGTCACCGAGCAGGTGCACCGCGGCCGCGAGCTGCGCGAGCGCCGCGCCGCCGAGGGCGGCCTGCTCGCCCGCACCGCGGACATGCTCAAGGACGCCGACCCGGAGCACCTGCGCGAGACCGTGCGCAACCTCAACGTGCGCCCCGTCTTCACCGCGCACCCCACCGAGGCCGCCCGCCGCTCCGTCCTCAACAAGCTCCGCCGCATCGCCGAGCTCCTGGACACCCCCGTCATCGTCTCCGACCGGCGCCGCCACGACCTGCGCCTGGCCGAGAACATCGACCTCATCTGGCAGACCGACGAACTGCGGGTGGTGCGCCCCGAGCCCGCCGACGAGGCCCGCAACGCCATCTACTACCTCGACGAACTGCACGCCGAGGCCGTCGGCGACGTCCTGGAGGACCTCGCCGCCGAGCTGGAGCGCGTCGGCGTCGAACTGCCCGCCGAGACCCGCCCCCTCACCTTCGGCACCTGGATCGGCGGCGACCGCGACGGCAACCCCAACGTCACCCCCCAGGTCACCTGGGACGTCCTGATCCTGCAGCACGAGCACGGCATCAACGACGCCCTCGACCTCATCGACTTCCTGCGCGGACTGCTCTCCAACTCCATCCGCTACACCGGCGCCACCGAGGAGCTCCTCACCTCCCTCCAGGCCGACCTGGAGCGCCTGCCGGAGATCAGCCCCCGCTACAAGCGCCTCAACGCCGAAGAGCCCTACCGGCTCAAGGTCACCTGCGTGCGCCAGAAGCTCCTCAACACCCGCGAGCGCCTCGCCAAGGGCACCACCCACGAGCCCGGCCGCGACTACCTCGGCACCTCCGAGCTGCTGGAAGACCTGCGGCTCATCCAGACGTCGCTGCGCCAGCACCGCGGCGCGCTCTTCGCCGACGGCCGCATGGACCGCACCATCCGCACGCTGGCCGCCTTCGGCCTCCAGCTGGCCACCATGGACGTCCGCGAGCACGCCGACGCCCACCACCACGCGCTCGGCCAGCTCTTCGACCGCCTCGGCGAGGAGTCGTGGCGCTATGCCGACATGCCCCGCGAGTACCGGCAGAAGCTCCTCGCCAAGGAACTGCGCTCCCGCCGCCCCCTCGCCCCCACCCCGGCCCCCCTCGACGCCGCGGGCCACAAGACCCTCGGCGTCTTCGGCACCGTCAAGGAGGCCTTCGAGCGGTTCGGCCCCGAGGTCATCGAGTCGTACATCATCTCGATGTGCCAGGGCGCCGACGACGTCTTCGCCGCCACCGTCCTGGCCCGCGAGGCCGGCCTGATCGACCTGCACGCCGGCTGGGCCAAGATCGGCATCGTGCCGCTCCTGGAGACCACCGACGAGCTGCGCGCCGCCGACGTCATCCTCGACGAGATGCTCGCCGACCCCTCCTACCGGCGCCTGGTCTCCCTGCGCGGCGACGTCCAGGAGGTCATGCTCGGCTACTCCGACTCCTCCAAGTTCGGCGGCATCACCACCAGCCAGTGGGAGATCCACCGCGCTCAGCGCCGGCTCCGCGACGTCGCCCACCGCTACGGCGTGCGGCTGCGCCTCTTCCACGGCCGCGGCGGCACCGTCGGCCGTGGCGGCGGCCCCTCCCACGACGCGATCCTCGCCCAGCCCTGGGGCACCCTGGAGGGCGAGATCAAGGTCACCGAGCAGGGCGAGGTCATCTCCGACAAGTACCTCATCCCCTCGCTCGCCCGCGAGAACCTCGAACTGACCGTCGCGGCCACCCTGCAGGCCTCCGCCCTGCACACCGCGCCCCGCCAGTCCGACGAGGCCCTCGCCCGCTGGGACGCGGCCATGGACACCGTCTCCGAGGCCGCGCACGCCGCGTACCGCAAGCTGGTCGAGGACCCGGACCTGCCGACGTACTTCCTGGCCTCCACCCCCGTCGACCAGCTCGCCGAACTGCACCTCGGCTCGCGGCCCTCCCGCCGCCCCGGCTCCGGCGTCTCCCTCGACGGACTGCGCGCCATCCCGTGGGTCTTCGGCTGGACCCAGTCCCGCCAGATCGTCCCCGGCTGGTTCGGCGTCGGCTCCGGCCTCAAGGCGCTGCGCGAGGCCGGCCTGGACGCGGTGCTCGGCGAGATGTACGAGCACTGGCACTTCTTCCGCAACTTCCTCGGCAACGTCGAGATGACCCTCGCCAAGACCGACCTGCGGATCGCCCGCCACTACGTCGACACCCTGGTGCCCGACGAGCTCAAGCACGTCTTCGCCGACATCGAGGCCGAGCACGCGCTCACCGTGAGCGAGGTCCTGAAGGTCACCGGGGAGGAGCACCTGATGGACGCCCACCCCGTCCTGCAGCAGACCTTCTCCATCCGCGACGCCTACCTGGACCCGATCTCCTACCTCCAGGTCGCCCTGCTCAAGCGGCAGCGCGACGCGGTGGCGGCCGGGCAGGAGCCCGACCCGCTGCTGTCGCGGGCGCTGCTGCTGACCGTCAACGGCGTGGCGGCCGGACTGCGCAACACCGGCTGACCGCCGCCCGGCACGCACGAGGGCCCGCACCCCGGTACGACACCGGGGTGCGGGCCCTCGCCCGTGGCACCCGCCACGGGATCACCACGCGAAGTCACAACGCGAAGAACGTCCCCACCAGCAGCGCCCCGCCGCCCAGCGCGAGGCCCCAGGCGAACCGCGGCATCCGCAGGCCGCCCGCCACCACCAGCGCCGCGAGCAGCAGCGCCCCGCCCAGCGGCAGCCAGGCGTGCAGTCCGCCGGCGAAACCGGTGCGCACCAGCTCCCGGGTGCCCGGCTTGACCACCACGTCCAGGTGGTCGCCCTTCTTCGCCGCGATGGACCGCTCGATCGTCAGGTCCGTGCGCAACGGGCCCGTACCGTCGGCGCGGTACCGGCCCGTGCAGATCTCCTCGCCGCAGCCCGTCACCGCCAGCGTGCCGTGCTCGCGGCCCTTGGCCAGCAGCACGTGCTGCGCGCCGCCCCACGACGACCAGGCACCGGCCACGACGATCAGCAGGGCCACCAGGGCCATGACGAGGTTACGGGTGTGCTGGAGGAGAACCGTCCGCTTCATGGGGCGCGATCCTAGGCCAAAGCATCGCCGTACGAGACCGGGAGCCGGCGGGCCGGGAACGGACGGGCGGCCGGGTGGGCCCGCGTCAGGAGTTGTACGCCGACTGCGCCCGCTCCAGGCCCTCCGCCACCAGGCACTCCACCGCGTCCGCCGCCCGGTCCACGAAGTAGTCCAGCTCCTTGCGCTCCGCCGACGAGAAGTCCTTCAGGACGAAGTCCGCCACCTGCATCCGGCCCGGCGGACGGCCGATCCCGAAGCGCAGCCGGTGGTACTCCGCGCCCATCGCCTTCGTCATCGACTTCAGCCCGTTGTGGCCGTTGTCGCCGCCGCCCAGCTTCAGCCGCAGCACCCCGTAGTCGATGTCCAGCTCGTCGTGGACCGCCACGACGTTCGCCGTCGGCACCTTGTAGAAGTCCCGCAGCGCCGTCACCGGGCCGCCCGACAGGTTCATGTACGACATCGGCTTGGCCAGCACCACACGGCGGTTCGCCGGACCGGGCGGACCCATGCGGCCCTCCACGACCTGCGCCTGCGCCTTCTGCGCCCGCTTGAACTTCCCGCGGATCCGGTCCGCCAGCAGGTCGGCCACCATGAAGCCCACGTTGTGCCGGTTCGCGGCGTACTCGGGCCCGGGGTTGCCCAGGCCCACGATCAGCCAGGGGGCGTTGGCGTCGGTCGTCATCGCGTCCTTCTCCTACCGAGTTCTTCCTACCGGTACCGGGTACCGGCCGGCGGTACCGAGTGCTGCCTACCGGGATCTTCCTGCCGGGTGAACACGACGACGGGGTGACGGGCCGTGCGGCCCGTCACCCCGTCGGTCAGGCAGAGCCTACGGCTCAGGCCTCGGCGGCCTCGTCACCCTCGGCGTCCGCGGCCGGCTCCTCGGCCTGCGCGGCCACGACCTGGAGCACCACGGCGTCCTCGTCGGTCGCCAGCGACACGCCCTTGGGCAGGGTGATGTCCTTGGCCAGCACGGAGGCGCCGGCCTCCAGGCCCTCGACGGAGACCGTCACGGACTCGGGGATGTGGGTGGCCTCGGCCTCGACCGGCAGCGCGTTCAGGACGTGCTCCAGCAGGTTGCCGCCGGGGGCCAGCTCGCCCTCGGTCTGGACCGGGATCTCGACGTTGACCTTCTCGCCGCGCTTGACCAGCAGCAGGTCGACGTGCTTGACGAAGCCCTTGAGGGCGTCGCGCTGGACGGCCTTCGGGATCGCCAGCTCGCTCTTGCCGTCGATGTCCAGGGCCAGCAGGACGTTCGAGGTCTTCAGGGCCATCATCAGGTCGTGGCCGGGCAGCGTGACGTGGACCGGCTCGGTGCCGTGGCCGTACAGGACACCCGGGACCTTGTTGTCACGGCGGATGCGGCGGGCGGCGCCCTTGCCGAACTCGGAACGGAGACCGGCGGAGATCTTTACCTCGGACATGTGCACTCCTCGTGGCACTCGTGGACATCGGGTCACCCGGCCACGAACGGCCTGCTACGAAGAGCGCGTCGATAACGGACAACCGCACCTGACCGGTACGGCCTCCCTCGCCGAGCAACTCCGACAGCTTAACCGGCCACTCGCGCGACACCCAAGTCGATCACGTTTCACGGGACGGGGACCGGGGAACGGCCGAGGGCCGCACCCCGGTCGGTCGGGATGCGGCCCTCGTGTCGTACGTACGGATCAGGACTAGCCCTGCTCCTCGAAGAGGCTCGTCACCGAACCGTCCTCGAACACCTCGCGCACCGCGCGCGCGATCGTCGGCGCGATCGAAAGGACGGTGATCTTGTCCAGCTCCAGCGCACCCGGGTCCGGCAGCGTGTTCGTGAACACGAACTCCGAGACCTTCGAGTTCTTCAGGCGGTCCGCCGCCGGGCCCGACAGGATGCCGTGCGTCGCCGTCACGATGACGTCCTCCGCACCGTGCGCGAACAGGGCGTCCGCCGCCGCGCAGATCGTGCCGCCCGTGTCGATCATGTCGTCCACCAGGACGCAGACGCGGCCCTCGACCTCACCCACGACCTCGTGCACCGTCACCTGGTTGGCGACGTCCTTGTCACGGCGCTTGTGCACGATCGCCAGCGGCGCGTCCAGCCGGTCGCACCAGCGGTCCGCCACCCGCACGCGGCCCGCGTCCGGGGAGACCACCGTCAGCTTCGAGCGGTCCACCTTCGCGCCCACGTAGTCCGCCAGGACCGGGAGCGCCGACAGGTGGTCCACCGGGCCGTCGAAGAAGCCCTGGATCTGGTCCGTGTGCAGGTCCACGGTCAGGATGCGGTCCGCGCCCGACGTCTTCAGCAGGTCCGCGATCAGACGCGCCGAGATCGGCTCGCGGCCGCGGTGCTTCTTGTCCTGGCGGGCGTAGCCGTACGACGGGACGATCACGGTGATGCTCCGAGCGGAAGCCCGCTTCAGAGCGTCGATCATGATCAGCTGCTCCATGATCCACTTGTTGATCGGAGCCGTGTGGCTCTGGATCAGGAAGCAGTCCGCGCCGCGCGCCGACTCCTGGAAGCGGACGTAGATCTCACCGTTGGCGAAGTCGAACGCCTTCGTCGGCACGAGACCGACGCCCAGCTGGTGCGCGACCTCCTCGGCCAGCTCGGGGTGGGCGCGGCCGGAGAAGAGCATCAGCTTCTTCTCGCCGGTCGTCTTGATCCCGGTCACAGCACTGTCTCCTCAGACGTGTTCCCTGGCCGCCATCACGCGCGCGTGCCAGCCGAATTTGTGTGCACGTATCACGGTACGCCGAGTTCGACGCAGCCGTTTCCGGTCAGTTTTCGCCGTCGACACCTTCCGCCGCCGCCTGCGCGGCCTGAGCCGCCGCCGAACCCGGGCGCTTGCGAGCCACCCAACCCTCGATATTCCGCTGCTGGCCACGGGCCACGGCCAGCGAACCCGGCGGCACGTCCTTCGTGATCACCGAGCCGGCGGCGGTGTACGCACCGTCCCCGACCGTGACGGGCGCCACAAACATGTTGTCCGAACCCGTACGGCAGTGCGAGCCGATCGTCGTGTGGTGCTTCTTCTGACCGTCGTAGTTCACGAACACGCTCGCCGCGCCGATGTTCGAGTACTCGCCGATCGTCGCATCACCCACGTACGACAAGTGCGGCACCTTCGTGCCCTCACCGATCGACGCGTTCTTCGTCTCCACGTACGTGCCGATCTTGCCCTTCGCGCCCAGCCGCGTCCCCGGACGCAGATAGGCGAACGGGCCCACCGACGCGCCCTCGCCGATCACCGACGAATCCGCCACCGTGTTGTCCACCCGCGCGCCCCGGCCCACCACCGTGTCCCGCAGCCGCGTGTTCGGACCCACCTCCGCGTCCTCCGCCACGTGCGTCGCACCCAGCAGCTGCGTCCCCGGGTGGATCACCGCGTCCCGCTCGAACGTCACCGTCACGTCCACCAGCACCGACGACGGATCCAGCACCGTCACGCCCGCCGTCATCGCCGCCACCAGCAGCCGCTCGTTGAGCAGCGCACGCGCCTGCGCCAGCTGCACCCGGTTGTTGATCCCCAGGATCTCCCGGTGGTCGGCGGCCACCGACGCACCCACCCGGTGCCCCGCCTCACGCAGGATCCCCAGCACGTCCGTCAGGTACTCCTCGCCCTGGCTGTTGTCCGTACGGACCTTCCCCAGCGCGTCCGCCAGCAGACCACCGTCGAACGCGAACACGCCCGAGTTGATCTCCTTGATCGCGCGCTGCGCCTCCGAGGCGTCCTTGTGCTCCACGATCGCGGTCACCGCGCCCGAGACGCCGTCCCGCACGATCCGGCCGTACCCCGTCGAGTCCGGCACCTCCGCCGACAGCACCGTCACCGCGTTGCCGTCCGCCGCGTGCGTCGCCGTCAGGCCGCGCAGCGTCTCACCCGACAGCAGCGGAGTGTCACCGCACACCACCACCACCGGGCCCTCCAGCGACTGCCCCAGCTCCTCCAGTGCCATCCGCACCGCGTGACCGGTGCCGTTCTGCTGCTCCTGGACGGCGGTACGGGTGCCTGCGTAGTGCTCCTCGAGGTGCGCGCGCACCTGCTCACGGCCGTGGCCGACGACCACGACGAGGTGCTCGGGGTCGAGCTCACGGGCGGCGGAGACGACGTGCCCGACGAGCGAACGTCCGGCGATCTCGTGCAGGACCTTGGGCGTCTTCGACTTCATGCGGGTGCCCTCACCCGCTGCGAGGACGACGACGGCGGCCGGGCGGTTGGCGCTCACGGATGTGCCCTTCGGCTCTGGGTGGGGTGGACATCCGCAGGATACCGGGGGGTTTCCGGGGGGAAATAAGGGCGGGTCCCGACCTCGATGAGGTCGGGACCCGCCCGCGCACGCTCCCCCGCCAGGACTCGAACCCGGACATAAGGCACCAAAAGCCTCAGTGCTGCCAATTACACCACAGGGGAACATCGCCACCGAAACGGACATTTTGCTCACCCGGCCGATTGGCGTTCCCTACTATGCCCCACGGCCACCCTCCGTCGCGACGGTAAAGGTCGGCGCCCTGACGGACGTTCACGAAGGGGCCGGCGCGCTTGTGTCGGATGTCATACGAGCCCGGTCGCCCGGAATTCGGACGCCCGGGTCGAAAGTCCGACCGATTGGTCATATCGGGGAATCAACGCGTGTTCCGGCTGTACACGGGCGTGATTCGGGCGAGGAACTCCTCGGAAAACGGGGTGCGCCCGCCCGTACGCTGGGAGGCATGACCACAACGGGGGCGATCCAGGGCGCGGCGGCGGGTGCCGTCGGGCGGCGCTGGTGGTGGGAGCGGCGGCGGAGTGTGCTGCTGGACGTGGCGCTGGCGCTGGTGTCGGTGTTCGAGTGCGTGCTGGAGGGTGCGGATTTCGCGGCGAAGGCCGGGATCGCGGTGCCGTTCGGGGGTGTGCTGGGGCTGGCCGCGGGGTCGGTGCTGCTGGTGCGGCGGCGGTGGCCGGTCGCGGTGGTGCTGGTGGCGATCGCGGTGACGCCGGCGCAGATGGGTTTCCTGATGAGCGTGGTGGGCCTGTACACGCTGGCGGCGTCGGAGGTGCCGCGCCGGATCATCGCCGCGTTGTCGGGGATGTCGTTGTTCGCGGTGCTGATCGTGACGTACGTGCAGTTGCGGCAGAGCGCGGCGCAGTCGGAGCTGGGGTCGACGGCGTGGCTGGTGCCGTTGATGGCGTTGTTCGTGACGTTGGGGCTGAACGCCCCGCCGGTGCTGTTCGGCCTGTACATAGGGGCGCGGCGGCGGCTGATGGAGAGCTTGCGGGAGCGTGCGGACAGCCTGGAGCAGGAGTTGTCGCTGCTGGCCGACCGTGCGGAGCAGCAGGCGCAGATGGCGCGTACGGAGGAGCGGACGCGGATCGCGCGGGAGATGCACGACGTGGTGGCGCACCGGGTGAGCCTGATGGTGGTGCACGCGGCGGCGTTGCAGGCGGTGGCGCCGAAGGATCCGCAGAAGGCGGTGCGGAACGCGGCGCTGGTGGGGGACATGGGCCGGCAGGCGTTGACGGAGTTGCGGGAGATGCTGGGGGTGCTGCGGGCGGAGGAGTCGGCTCCGGTGGCGGCGGTGCCGTTGGCCGCGGTGGGTGCGGCGGTGTCGGCGGCGTCGGCCGCGGAGGACGGGCCGTGCCTGGGGGAGCTGGGCCAGCTGGTGGAGCAGTCGCGGCAGGCGGGGATGGTGGTGGAGCTGTCGGTGAGCGGTGAGGTGCGTGCGTACGCGCCGGAGGTCGAGCAGACGGCGTTCCGGGTGGTGCAGGAGGCGTTGACGAACGTCCACAAGCACGCGGCGGGGGCGAAGGTGCTGGTGCGGCTGGCGCACCGGGGGGACGAGGTGGCGATGCAGGTGGAGAACGGTCCTTCGGACGCGGCGGTGGCGGACGCGGGGCTGCCGAGCGGGGGGAACGGTCTGGTGGGGATGCGGGAGCGGGTGTCGGCGCTGGGCGGGGTGTTCGTGTCGGGTCCGACGGAGGCCGGGGGCTTCCGGGTGTCGGCGATCCTTCCGGCGGAGCCGGCGGCGGTCTGAGTCTCCGCCGCCGGGGTCCTGCCGGGGCCCTGGTTCAGGGGGTGGCGAGGCGGACCGGCTGGGTGCCGGTGACGAGGGTGGCGAGGGCGGCGTCGATGTGGGGGCCGAGGTACCAGTCGCCGGTGTGGTCGACGCTGTAGACGCGGCCTTCGAGGTCGATGGCGAGGACGGCCCGCTGGTCGCCCTCCTCGCCGAGGGGGGCGACTTCGGTGCCGAGGGCGCGGCCGAGGTCGGCGAGGGTGCGGGCGAGGTGAAGGCCGGCGAGCGGGTCGAGGCGCACGGGGGCCGGGGCTATCTGGCGGCCGGGTCCGGGTGCGGTGACGGTGAGGCCGCCGAATTCGGCCCAGGCTTCGACGGCGGCCGGGAAGACGGTGTGGCGGTGCCCGGCGGGGGAGGCGTGGCCGCGCAGGGTGTCGGCCCAGTGCTCGGCCTGCTTGATGTCCCAGCGTCCGGGCTGCCAGCCGGCGTCGCGCAGGGCGGCGTCGACGGCGACCGGGAAGCGGGTGGTGCTGTGGGGGTCGGGCATGGGTGGTCGGTCAGCCGTTCTGGGTGGGGTCTACGGGGCGTACGCCGAAGTGGGCGAGCATCGCGGCGCAGGAGCGGCACGGGGCGGCGTAGGCGCCGTGCAGGGGGTCGCCGTCCTCGCGGATGTGCCGTGCGGTGAGGCGCGCGTGCTTGAGGGCGCGCCGGGCTTCGGAGGCGGTGAGCGGTCTGCGGCGGGCGCGTTTGGAGCGGGTCTCGTCGGCCGCGGTCAGGTGGCGCGACAGGAGGATGGCTTCGGGGCAGCGTCCGGTGAAGCGTTCGCGCTGGCCGCTGGTAAGGGTGTCGAGGAAGTCCTGGACGAGCGGGTGCAGGGCGGGCGGCTGTTCGGCCCGGCCCGCGGTGCAGGTGAGGGTGTCGAAGCCGCGTACGGAGAGGGCGGCGGCGACGGCGGGCAGGATGCCGTCGCGGCGCTGTCGCAGTAAGGGGGCGTGGTGCGGGCCGGTGCTGCTCCAGTTCAGGCGTGGGTCGCCGGTGGTGGTGGTGCCCGCCGTGGTGCTTGCGGTGTGCGCCGTGTGCATGCGTGTTGTCGTCCCCTCGCTCGCACTCCCCCGAGTGCGTCCGCCGCACTCCCCCGAGTGCGGGCAACAGCCTGCCAAACGGGGCGGTCCCGGCGGAAGCTGGGGCCTGTGATCTCGGCGTGGCGTCGGCGGTGGGTGACGCGGGGGTGACGGTGGGTCATGGCTCCGGGGGTCGCGGGGGCGGGTGGAGCGGGCCTGCTGGGGGTGTTGCCCCACGGCATAGGCTGTGGGGCACATCTAGCCGGTCGCAGGACGCAGCAGGGGGCATCCGCCATGACGACACAAGCCGCGCCGCCCAACGCGGCCTATGCCGGGCAGGTCGTCCACTTCCCGGACCCGGTCCGGGCGGCCCGTCATCCTCGCGGGGTGCGGGTGGACGACGAGGGCTATCCGGACTTCTCGCCGTACGCGCGGGCGGCGGCGGAGATCGCTGAGCCGCCGGAGGGCTTCGGCGTCGACGAGTTGAGGCTGACGGACTACGTGTCGGCGAACGCGGCGCTGCACGCGGAGGGCCACGAGCTGTGGGACACGGTGCCGTCGGTGGCGACGCCGCACGGCTGGACGTGGCACCACGTGGCGCGTTCGCGCCGTCTGGAGCTGGTCCCGGTGGAGGTGAAGGCGTTGTTGCGCCATCACGGCGGGGTGGCGACGGCGGCGGTGGACCACGCGAAGCGGGGGACGCGGCCGTTGCAGGAGACGCGTCCGGCGCACTTCGGGCTGCCGAAGTCGGGCACGGCGGTGTCGGAGCAGCAACTGCTGGGCGTGGAGGAGGACCTGGGCTACCGGCTGCCGGGGGCGTACCGCTCGTTCCTGAAGGCGGGCGGCGGGTGCGCTCCGGTGGGGGCGGCGCTGGACGCGGAGCTGGGCCTGCTGGTGGACCAGCCGTTCTTCACGGTGCGGGACGAGGCGGCGGTGAACGACCTGGTGTACGTGAACAAGTGCCTGCGGGACCACCTGACGAAGGACTACCTGGGCGTGGCGTTCGTGCAGGGCGGCCTGCTGGCGGTGAAGGTGCGGGGCGCGGGGGCGGGTTCGGTGTGGTTCTGCGCCTACGACGACGCGCGGGACCCGGGGGACGCGGCGGGCTGGTCGCCGCAGGAGCGGGTGGAGCGGCTGTTGTTGCCGTGCGGTGCGGACTTCGACGACTTCCTGCTGCGTCTCGCGGGTGGTCCGCCGGAGCTGGAGACCGTGGCGAACCTGATGGTGGACGGCGGCTTCGCGCGCGCGGTGCCGGTCATGGACGAGGGGTGAGCGCGCGATGGTGACGTTCGCGCAGGCGCAGGAGCGCGCCGAGGAATGGGTCAACGGCGATGTGCCGCAGTACCAGCACCGCGAGGTGCGGGTGCGGGAGTTCGAGCTGGGGTTCGTGGTGTGGGCGGAGGACCGTGAGGACGGTCCGACGTCGGACGGCGGGCGGCAGCGGCTGGTGATCGCCCGGGACAGCGGGGAGGCCACGTTGTGGCCGGCGCTGCCGGTGGGCGAGGTGATCCGGCGGTACGAGGAGGAGTACGGGATGCCCGACGAGGCTCCGGAGCCGGCGGCGGCGCCGCGGCGGATCGATCTGAACCAGACGTCGTTCCTGTTGAGTCCGCCGGAGTGGCTGCAGGACGCGGCGGACCGGATGGGGATCCCGGACGGTCCGGCGGGCGGGTCCGGGGGCCGCGACGACGCCCCGGGTGCCGGTGCCGGTGCGCCGTCGGCTCCGGTGCCGTCGGGTGCGACGAGCGGCGGCGGTACGGGTTCGCACGTGGGCGGGCAGGCGTGGCCGGGCGCCGCGGCTGCCGCCGCCCCGGAGCCGCCGGCCGGCCCGGGCTCCGGCTCCGCGTCGTGGCCGAGTGCGCAGGGCGCGCAGGCCGCGCAGCCCGCCTGGAACGACACGTCGGCCGGTGCCGGTGACGAGGGCTCGGTGGGCCTGCCCGCGACCGTGTTCGCGCCGCCGCTGTCGGGGGCCGACGATGACGACGAGCCGGAGCCCGCGGTGGGGGCGGACGCGCCGACCGCGCTGATGTCGGGCGGCAGCCAGCTGCCGAAGACCGCGCTGGCCCCGGCGCTGCGGCCGGAGGAGCCGGAGCCGTCCGGTCCCGCCGCGCCCGCCTCGCCGCCGCCGGGCGCCCCGGGCGCGGCGGGTGGTTACGTGCCGACGCAGCTGGTGTCGCAGCTGGGCCCGGACGGCCCGCAGGTGCCGGGCGCCCCGAGTGCTCCCGGTGCTCCTGGTGCTCCCGCTGGTCCGGGGACGCCCGCGGGCGGTGTGCACCACGCGGCGACGATGCTGGCGCAGCCCGGTCCGGCCGGGCCGGGGGCCGTGCAGCCCCCGGTGGCGCCGGGTCCGGTGCCGATGGCGCCCGCCGGGGCCCCGCCCGCGTACGGCTATCCGCAGCAGCCCCCCGCCGGGGTGCCGACCGTGGGGCCCGGCTACCAGGCGGTGCTGCGCTACCGGGCGCCGGACGGGTCCGAGGCGCAGATCATCCGGCGCTCGGCGCCGGGCACCCCGCACCCGGAGTGGCAGATCCTGCACGAGCTGCGGGCGATGAACGTGCCGCCGCAGCAGGTGCTTGAGCTGCACACCGAGCTGGAGTCGTGCGAGCTGCCGGGCGGCTACTGCGCCCGGATGATCCGGGAGACCTGGCCGCAGGCACGGATCACCAGCATCGCCCCGTACGGGCGCGACCACGCGAGCCGCCAGCAGGGCATGGCGCAGCTGGTGGCGCATCACGGCGAGCTGCACCAGGTGGCGGACGGCCCGGCGCGGCCGGCGCCGGTGCGCGCGCCGCTGCCGCAGGTGCAGCCGGTGCCCCCGGTGCCGCCGGAGGCGATCGCGCAGGAGCTCGCGGACACGTTCGGGCCCGGCGTGATGCGCTTCGACCAGCGCGCGGTGTCGCGCCAGGGCGTGCCGGAGGTGGTGGCGCGGACCCTGGTGTGGGCGGGGCTGCCCGCGGACTTCGGCCCGTTCTTCTGGGCGCAGCCGCCGCACCCGGTGGTGCCGACGCTGGCGGAGCTGGCGGCGCAGCGGCAGGTGCAGCCGTCGTCGGACGCGGGCGCGTACCTGGTGGTCGGTTCGGACTTCGGCCGGGCGATCTGCGTGCAGTACGGCACGGCGCACATCGTGGCGGTGCCGGTGGAGGGCGGCCCGGGCGGGCAGCCGGTGGCGCCGCAGTTCGTGAACAGCGGGCTGCCGGAGTTCACCCGGTGCCTGGCGATGCTGGGCCGGATGTGGCGGCTGCGGTTCGGTCTCAACCCGGAGCAGGCGGGCCGCTGGACGGTGGACTTCCAGGCGCAGCTGGCGATGCTGGACCCGGCGGCGCTGGCGTCCCCGGAGAGCTGGTGGTCGGTGCTGCTGGAGCAGATGTGGGACGGGCTGCTGTAGCGGTCCGCCGGTGCGTACGGGCGGGGTGCCCGGTCCCGTCAGGGGCCGGGCACCCCGCTTTCGCGTGGGTGCGGGGACGTTCGAGGGGTCCCGGGGGGTTCTGCGGGGGGTCTTCGGGGGAGGGGTTCTCCGGGGTGGGTACGACGCGCGGGGGCACGGGGGACACTCTCATTCCGACTTCTGTCGCCAAATGACGCATTCTTGACCGGAGTGGGTGTTCGGTGTGATCAAACAGGACGCACCGGAAAGGGGTGCCGGCATGGGGTTCGAGGTCGTACGCGGCCGTGGGTACCGGATCGAAGCGGTCGACCGCTTCCTGACCGGGCTGTCCGCGGAGCGTGACGCGGCGTGGGAGCGGGCGGCGCGGCTGACCGTGCTCGCCAAGGAGATGGAGGCGGAGGCCGAGCGGCTGCGCGCCGTCGTCGAGGCGCTGCCGCCGCAGCGGTACGAGGAGCTGGGCGGGCGCGCCCCGCGGCTGCTCGCGCTGGTGGAGGAGGAGGCCGACGCGGTGCACGCCACCGGGACGGCCGAGGCACAGGGCATCGCCGAGGCCGCCCAGGCGCTGTCCCGGCGGCTCGCGCGCGAGGCCCGCGAGGCCTCCGACGAACTGCTGGGGGACGCGGAGGCCTTCTCGCGCCAGCGCCTGCAGACGGCGCAGGCCACGGCGGAGGACGAGCGGCTCGCCGCCCGGCGCGACGCGGAGGACCTGCGGGGCGAGGCGCAGACCTCGCTGGAGGACGTGCGCCAGCGCACCGCGGCCGTGCTGTCCCAGCAGGAGAAGGACCAGGCGGCGCGCTGGGAGGCGGTGGGCCGCGAACTGGCCGAGCGGGAGGCGGACCTGGACGCCCGCCACGCGGAGCTGCTGGCCTACGCCGAGCACGCGCTCGGGGAGGCCGAGCGGGACCTGGCGCGGGCCGACGAGGCCGCCCGGCACGGCCAGGAGGACGCGGACGCGCAGGCGGAGGAGCTGGTGGCGCAGGCCCGTCTGGTGGAGGACCGGGTGGGGCGGGAGACGGAGCGGGTGCTGCGGGAGCACGACGAGGCGCGCGAGGAGATGCACGCGCACATGTCCCACATCCGTACCAGCCTGGCGGCGCTGACGGGGCGCGACCAGGGGTGAGTGTGGCCCGCACCGCGTTGTGGGCAATCGTTCCGCAGGGCGGAACGGGTGGGCACAACGCGTGACGAGCCGCCCGGCTCCGGAGGGCCCGAAGGCCCGCACCCGGAGCCGGGGCACGCACCCCCGGCCGGTCAGTCCGCCAGCACCGGGAATCGTCTCGGGGCCACGAACAGCAGCACCAGCAGCGCCAGCACCCCCGCGCACCCCGCCCCCGTGTACACGTACCGCACCGCGTCCGCCACCGCCCTGCGCACCGCTTCGGTGGGCGCCGCGCCCGCCAGGTCGGGCACCGACCCGAGCCGTGAGGTGAGCACCCCGTTGGCCACGGCCCCGAACACCGCCGCGCCCACGCTCTGGCCCACCTGGCGGCAGAAGAGCACCGACGCCGTCGTGGTGCCCCGCTCCGCCCACCCCACCGTGGACTGCACGCCCACGATCAGCGGCAGCTGGAACAGGCCGAGGGCCGCGCCGAGCAGCAGCATCAGCAGCGCGGGCTGCCAGGCGGCGCCGGGGTAGGGCAGCAGCGGGAAGGCCAGCAGGACCAGGGTGGCGGCGCTGATGCCGATGACCGCGGTCCAGCGGAAGCCGATGCGTCCGTACACCCGGTTGGACAGGGCCGCGCTGACCGGCCAGCTCAGGGTCATCACCGAGAGCACGAAGCCGGCCGCGATCGGGCCGAGGCCCAGGACGGACTGCGCGTACGTCGGCAGGAACACCGTCGGGGCGACCATCAGCAGCCCCAGCGCGCCCAGGGCCAGGTTGACCGCGGCGATCGTGCGGCGCTTCCACACCCAGCCGGGGATGACCGGCTCCGCGGCCCGGCGCTCCACGTGGAAGGTGAGGGCGGCGCCCGCCAGAGCGGTGCCGAACAGGGCGAGCGAGGGCGCGGAGGTCCAGGCCCAGGCGACCCCGCCCTGCACCAGGGCGGTCAGCAGGGCGGTGCCGGTGACGAAGACGGCCAGCGCGCCCGGCCAGTCCACCCGGGCCGGCGGGCCCTCCCGCCGTACCGGCTCGGTGAGGTTGCGCCAGACCAGCCACAGCGCGAGCAGGCCCACCGGCAGGTTCACCAGGAAGATCCAGCGCCAGTCGGCGTACCCGGCGAGGACGCCGCCCAGGGCCGGGCCCGCGACCGCGGAGACCGCCCACACCGTGGACAGCTTCGACTGGATCTTCGGGCGCTCCTTGAGCGGGTACAGGTCGGCGGCGATGGTCTGCACGGTGCCCTGCAGCGCGCCGCCGCCCAGGCCCTGCACGACGCGGAACGCGATGAGTGAGGGCATGTTCCAGGCGGCCGCGCACAGCAGCGAGCCGAGCAGGAACAGCAGGATCCCGGCGATCAGGACGGGCTTGCGCCCGAAGGTGTCGGAGAGCTTGCCGTACACCGGCAGGGTCACGGTCACGGCGAGCAGGTAGCCGGAGAACAGCCAGGAGAACACGGCGAGTCCGCCGAGGTCGCCGACGATCTGGGGGACGGCGGTGGACACCACCGTGCCGTCGAGCGCGGCGAGCGCCATGCCGAGCATCAGGGCCGCGACCACCGCGCCGCGCCCGCGCGGGGCGGTCGCCGGTGTCGCGGCCCCGGTTATCGCCTCGGTCACCGGGATCCCTTCATCGTGCACCTAAAAGCGTCGCCACACTGTCTCACCCACGACCCGTGCGACGACAGGGTCCACCCGGGGGTGGACGCCCCCTAGGGGCTTCTCCTTACGTACGTCCGCCCCGCGTTCGTCCCGCCGGAGGACGAGCCGATCACGGTCCCTTCCCTACGTTGGTCCCACGGCACCGGGAGCGGCCGCGCCGGCACGGGGGTGGGGGTAACCACAGGGTCGATGCTGCGCCGGGCACCAGTGCGTGCGCCCGTCGCCTCCCCGCAGACTCGAGGGGCATCCCGGACCGATCCCGCAGACCGGCGCGTCCGCGCCCGGTGCCCGCGTGCGCCACCGCATGACCGACATAGGAGAGATCACGTGACATCGGCTGTGACCATCCCCAGGCACGGGGGTACTGGAGGGCGTACGGCCGTCGCCGCGCGGGCCCGCCAGGTCGTCAAGGCGTACGGCTCCGGGGAGACCCGGGTCGTCGCACTGGACCACGTCGACGTGGACATCGCCCGCGGGGGTTTCACCGCGATCATGGGCCCCTCGGGGTCCGGCAAGTCGACCCTGATGCACTGCCTGGCCGGTCTGGACACGGTGACCAGCGGTCAGATCTTCCTGGACGAGACCGAGATCACCGCGCTGAAGGACAAGAAGCTCACCCGGCTGCGGCGCGACCGGGTCGGGTTCGTCTTCCAGGCGTTCAACCTGCTGCCCACGCTGAGCGCCCTGGAGAACATCACGCTGCCGCTGGACATCGCGGGCCGCCGGGCCGATCCGGCGTGGCTGGAGCGGGTGGTGGAGACGGTCGGCCTGTCCGGGCGCCTCAAGCACCGCCCGAGCGAGCTCTCCGGCGGGCAGCAGCAGCGCGTCGCGGTGGCCCGGGCGCTGGCGTCCCGGCCGGAGATCATCTTCGGTGACGAGCCGACCGGCAACCTGGACTCGCGCTCGGGCGCGGAGGTCCTGGGCTTCCTGCGCGGCTCGGTGGACGAGCTCGGCCAGACCATCGTCATCGTCACCCACGACCCGGTCGCCGCCTCCTACGCGGACCGCGTGGTCTTCCTGGCGGACGGGCGGATCGTCGACGAGATGCGGCGCCCCACCGCCGACGCGGTGCTGGACCGGATGAAGGACTTCGACGCGCGCGGGCGGACGTCATGAGCGTCCTGAAGACCTCCCTGCGCAACTTCTTCGCGCACAAGGGCCGGATGGCGCTCTCGGCCGTCGCGGTGCTCCTCTCGGTGGCGTTCGTCTCGGGCACGCTGGTCTTCACCGACACCATGAACGCCACCTTCGACCGGCTCTTCGCGGCCACCGCCGCCGACGTCTCCGTCAAGCCCAAGGGGGCCACCGACGACGAGAACCCGGGCACCGGGCGCCCCGAGACGCTGCCCGCCGCGCTCCTGGCGCGGGTGGCGAAGGCGCCCGGCGTGAAGTCCGTCGAGGGCTCCGTCGTCTCCTCCGCCGTCACCGTCGTCAACGCGAAGAACGAGAACGTCGGCCCGACCAGCGGGGCGCCCACCATCGCGGGCAACTGGACGCCGGGCGAGCTGCGTTCGATGGAGATCACCTCCGGCCACGCGCCGCGCGGCCCCACCGAGGTGATGGTCGACTCCGACACCGCCGACAAGCACGGACTGGAGCTCGGCGACACCCTGCGCACCATCGCCGTCACCGGCGACCACACCGCGACGATCACCGGCATCGCGTCGTTCAAGGTCACCAACCCGGGCGCGGCCGTCGTCTACTTCGACACTCCCACCGCCCAGCGCCAACTGCTGGGCGCCACCGGCCTGTTCACCTCCGTGTCGGTCACCGCCGCGGACGGGGTCGGCGACGAGCGGCTCAAGCGCGACGTGGCCGCCGCCGTCCCGGGGCCGTACCTGTTCCAGACCCAGGCGGAGGCCGCCGACGCGGGCCGCGCCGACGTCGGCTCCTTCCTCGACGTGCTCAAGTACGCCATGCTCGGCTTCGCCGGGATCGCCGTCCTCGTCGGGATCTTCCTGATCGTCAACACCTTCTCCATGCTGGTCGCCCAGCGCACCCGGGAGATCGGCCTGATGCGGGCCATCGGCTCCAGCCGCCGCCAGGTCAACCGCTCGGTGCTGATCGAGGCGCTGCTGCTCGGCGTGACCGGCTCGGTCCTGGGTGTCGGGGCGGGCGTCGGCCTGGCCGTCGGGCTGATGAAGGCCATGTCCGCGCTCGGCATGCAGCTGTCCACCGACGACCTGACCGTGCGCTGGACGACGCCCGCCGTCGGCCTGCTGCTCGGCGTCGTCGTCACCGTCCTGGCCGCCTACGTCCCGGCCCGGCGCGCCGGGAAGGTCTCCCCGATGGCGGCCCTGCGCGACGCGGGCACCCCCGCCGACGGACGCGCCTCGCTGGTACGGGGCGCGGTGGGCCTGCTCCTGACGCTCGCCGGGGCCGCCGCGCTGCTGACCGCGACCCGGGCCGACTCCGCCGGGTCGGGCTCGGTGTTCCTCGGGGCGGGCGTGGTCCTGACGCTGATCGGCTTCGTGGTCGTCGGACCGCTGCTGGCCGGCGGCGTGGTGCGGGTGCTCGGCGCGCTGGTGCTGCGGGTGTTCGGCCCGGTCGGGCGGATGGCCGAGCGCAACGCGCTGCGCAACCCGCGCCGCACCGGGGCGACCGGCGCGGCCCTGATGATCGGCCTGGCGCTGGTGGCGTGTCTGTCGGTGGTCGGCTCCTCGATGGTGGCCTCGGCCACCGGCGAGCTGGACCGTTCGGTGGGCGCGGACTTCATCGTGCAGTCGGCCAACGGCCAGCCGGTCGTGCCGCAGGCCCAGGCGGCCCTGGAGAAGGCGCCGGGCCTCGCGCACGTCACGCGGTACCGGGCCGTCCCGGCGACGCTCACCGCCCCCGACGGCAGCCGCGCGGCCGACGAGGTGGTGGCCGCCGACCCGACGTACGCGCAGGACCTGCGGCGCACGACGGTGGCGGGCGAGCTGGCGGCCGCGTACGGCGAGGACGCCATGTCGGTCGGCCAGAAGTACGCGGACGAGCACGGCGTGAAGGTCGGCTCCGTCCTGACCGTCGCCTTCAAGGGCGGCGCCACCGCGAAGCTGACCGTGAAGGCGATCACCTCCGACGACGGCAACGTCGACAAGGGCGTGAAGTACACGAGCACCGCGACGGCGTCCCGCTACCTGTCCGCGGACCGGCTGCCCAAGAGCCTGATCGTGTTCGCCACGGCGCGCGAGGGGCAGCAGGAGCAGGCGTACGCGGCGCTGAAGGACGCGCTCGCGCCCTACCCGCAGTACAAGGTGCAGAACCAGGCCGACTTCAAGCAGGACCTGAAGGACCAGGTCGGCCAGCTGCTGAACATCGTCTACGGGCTGCTCGCCCTGGCGATCGTGGTCGCCGTCCTCGGCGTGGTCAACACCCTGGCCCTGTCGGTGGTCGAGCGCACCCGGGAGATCGGGCTGCTGCGCGCCATCGGCCTCTCGCGCCGCCAGCTGCGGCGGATGATCCGGCTGGAGTCGGTGGTGATCGCCCTGTTCGGCGCGCTGCTCGGGCTCGGCCTGGGCATGGGCTGGGGCACGGCGGCGCAGAAGCTGCTCGCGATGGAGGGCCTGGGCATCCTGGAGATCCCCTGGACGACGATCCTCACGGTGTTCGTGGGCTCGGCGTTCGTGGGCCTGGTCGCCGCGCTGGTCCCGGCGTTCCGCGCGGGCCGGATGAACGTGCTCGGGGCGATCGCGACCGAGTGACACGGACGGCTCCCGATAGGATGACGGCTCGGCCCCGGTGGCAACCTCCATGCCCACCGGGGCCGTTCCGCGCGCCGTGCGGCGCCGCGTGCGGGTGCGTGCGTGCCGCTACGACAGGATCGTGGTCAGGAACTCGCCGGTCCACGCGAGCAGTTCGCGGCCCACCACCGGCTTCCCGCCGATCTTCCCGGCCGTCGGGCGCGGCACCAGGATCTGGTGCGCCGCCGGCTTGATCACCGCGCGCGGGTGCAGCCGCTTGAGGCGCAGCTCCTGCGACTCGCGCAACTCCACCGGCGCGAAGCGGATGTTGGGGCCCTGGAGCACGATCTCGCCCACTCCGCAGGCGCGCGCCAGCATCCGCAGCCCCGCCACCAGGAGCAGGTTCTCCACCGGCTCCGGCAGCTTGCCGTAGCGGTCGGTGAGCTCCTCGCGCACCGCCTTGACGTCCTCCTCGGAGGTGGCCGCCGCGATGGCCCGGTAGGCCTGCAGGCGCAGCCGCTCGCCGGGTGCGTAGTCGTGCGGGACGTGTGCGTCGACGGGCAGCTCGATCTTGACCTCCAGCGGCTCCTCGACGACCTCCTCGCCCGACTCCAGGGACTTGCGGTAGTCGGCGACCGCCTCGCCCACCATCCGTACGTACAGGTCGAAGCCGACGCCCGCGATGTGCCCGGACTGCTCGCCGCCCAGCAGGTTGCCCGCGCCGCGGATCTCCAGGTCCTTCATCGCCACGTACATGCCCGCGCCCATCTCGGTGTGCTGGGCGATGGTGGCGAGCCGCTCGTGCGCGGTCTCGGTGAGCGGCTTCTCCGGCGGGTACAGGAAGTAGGCGTAGCCGCGCTCGCGGCCGCGGCCCACCCGGCCGCGCAGCTGGTGCAGCTGGGACAGGCCGAAGTTGTCGCCGCGCTCGACGATCAGGGTGTTGGCGTTGGAGATGTCGATGCCGGACTCCACGATCGTGGTGGAGACGAGCACGTCGAACTTCTTCTCCCAGAAGTCGACGACGACCTGCTCCAGCTGGCTCTCGCCCATCTGCCCGTGCGCGGTGGCGATGCGCGCCTCGGGCACGATCTCGCGCAGCCGGGCGGCGGCGCGGTCGATCGACTCGACCCGGTTGTGGATGTAGAAGACCTGTCCCTCGCGCAGGAGTTCGCGGCGCACGGCCGCGCCGATCTGCTTCTCCTCGTAGGGCCCGACGAAGGTGAGCACCGGGTGGCGCTCCTCGGGCGGGGTGGTGATCGTCGACATCTCGCGGATGCCGGTGACCGCCATCTCCAGGGTGCGTGGGATGGGCGTGGCGGACATGGTCAGCACGTCCACGTTGGCCCGCAGCTTCTTCAGCTGCTCCTTGTGCTCGACGCCGAAGCGCTGCTCCTCGTCGACGATGACCAGGCCCAGGTCCTTGAACTTCGTCTCGGAGGAGAACAGCCGGTGGGTGCCGATGACGACGTCCACCGAGCCGTCCCTGAGGCCCTCCAGGGTCGCCTTGGCCTCGGTGTCCGTCTGGAAGCGGCTGAGCGCGCGCACCACGACGGGGAACTGCGAGTAGCGCTCGGAGAACGTCCCGAAGTGCTGCTGCACCAGCAGGGTCGTGGGCACCAGCACGGCGACCTGCTTGCCGTCCTGCACGGCCTTGAACGCGGCGCGCACCGCGATCTCGGTCTTGCCGTAGCCGACGTCGCCGCAGACCAGGCGGTCCATGGGGACGGTCTTCTCCATGTCCTCCTTGACCTCGGCGATCGTGGACAGCTGGTCGGGCGTCTCGACGTACGGGAAGGCGTCCTCCAGCTCGCGCTGCCAGGGCGTGTCCGTGCCGAAGGCGTGGCCGGGGGCCGCCATCCGCGCCGAGTACAGCTTGATCAGGTCGGCGGCGATCTCCTTGACGGCCTTCTTGGCGCGCGCCTTGGTCTTGGTCCAGTCGGCGCCGCCGAGCCGGTGCAGGGTGGGGGCCTCGCCGCCCACGTACTTGGTGACCTGCTCCAGCTGGTCGGTGGGGATGTACAGCCGGTCGCCGGGCTGGCCGCGCTTGGCGGGCGCGTACTCCACGAGCAGGTACTCGCGGGTGGCGCCCTGCACGGTGCGCTGCACCATCTCGACGTAGCGGCCCACGCCGTGCTGCTCGTGCACGATGTAGTCGCCCGGCTCCAGGGTGAGCGGGTCGATCTGCTTGCGGCGCCGGGTGGGCATCCGGGCGCCGTCCTTGCCGGCGGCCTTCTGCCCGGACAGGTCGGTCTCGGTGAGCACCGCCAGGCGCAGCCCGGGGTCGGTGAAGCCGTAGTCGATGGAGCCGCACGAGACGTGCACCACGGACGGGTCGAGCGTGCCCAGGTCGGCGTCCAGGCGGGCCGCGATGCCCTCGTCGGCGAGCACCTGGGCGGTGCGCGAGGCGGGGCCGTGGCCCTCCGTCACGTACACCACGCGCCAGCCGTCGGAGAGCCAGCCCTTGGTGTCGGCGAGCGCCCGCGCGGTGTCGCCGCGGTAGGCCTCGGGGGCGTGCATGCCGAGCTGGAGGGTGTCCTCGTCGAGCTCGGCGTCGGCGGCGAACGGGGACACCGACCACCACATCATGCCCAGCTCGCGGGCCCGGTCGCGGACGTCGGCGATGCCCCACAGGGACGCGGCGCCCACGTCGATGGGCGCCTCGCCGCCGGTCGCGGTCGCGGCCCAGGACGCCTGCAGGAACTCCTGGCTGGTGGCGACCAGGTCGGTGGCCCGGGTGCGCACCCGCTCGGGGTCGCAGACCACGGCCATGGACCCCTCGGGCAGCACGTCCAGGAGCAGTTCCATGTCGTCCACCAGGACCGGGGCGAGGGACTCCATGCCCTCCACCGCGATGCCCTCGGCGATCTTGCCGAGGAGTTCGCCGAGCTCCGGGTGGGCCTCGGCGAGCGCGGCGGCCCGGGTGCGCACCTCGGCGGTCAGCAGCAGCTCGCGGCACGGCGGCGCCCACAGGCCGTGCTCGGCGACCTCCAGGGAGCGCTGGTCGGCGACCTTGAAGTAGCGGATCTCCTCGATGTCGTCGCCCCAGAACTCCACCCGCAGGGGGTGCTCCTCGGTGGGCGGGAAGACGTCCAGGATGCCGCCGCGCACGGCGAACTCGCCGCGCTTCTCCACCAGTTCCACCCGGGCGTACGCGGCGGCGGCCAGCGCCTCCACGACCTCGCCCAGGTCGGCGCTCCGCCCGGTGCGCAGGGCCACCGGCTCCAGGTCGCCGAGGCCCTTGACCTGTGGCTGGAGCACGGAGCGGACGGGGGCGACGACGACCGAGACGGGGCCGGTGGCGGGGTCGTCGGCGGCCGGGTGGGCCAGCCGCCGCAGCACGGCCAGGCGGCGGCCGACGGTGTCGGAGCGGGGGCTGAGGCGCTCGTGGGGCAGCGTCTCCCAGGAGGGGTACTCCACGACCGTGTCCGGGTCCAGCAGGGAGCGCAGGGCGGCCGCCAGGTCCTCGGCCTCGCGGCCGGTGGCGGTCACCGCGAGGACGGGCCGCTGGGCGTCGCGGGCCAGCGCGGCGAGGGCGAACGGACGGGCCGCGGGCGGGCCGACCAGGTCCACGTGCATGCGGTGGCCGTCGGCGGCGGCCTTCACCGCTTCGGTCAGCGCCGGGTCGCTCACTACGGCGTCGAGAAGACCGTGCAGGCTCATGGGGGCATCCACTCCGGGGTCGGTCTTGGGGCAACGCGAACCGCCCGACACGTCGCACGGGCCGGGGGTCTCCAGCGTACGACGCCGGGGTGACAGGACGCCCACGGAGCCGGGCGGGGCGGGTGGCCCGGAGGGCGGCGGCGTCGTGACGTACGGCGGGGCGGGCGCCGTGCTCACGTGCGAGGCGTCGTGACGTACGGCGGGGCGGCGTGCGGGCGCGGGCGGGCCGTCGGCGGGCGGGCCCGGAACGCGTCGTCCGCGCCGCCCGGTGGGCGGCGCGGACGACGGAGGTCGGGGGAGCGGGGCCGGTCAGGCCGGGGGCTCGGCCTCCGGGCGGTCCTTCACGCCGAGGGCGCCCTCCACCTTCTCCTGGACCTCGTTGACCTTGTCCGCGTACTTGTCGCCGGTCTTCTCGTTGACTTCCTGCTCGACGGCGTCGGAGATGTCCTTCGCCTTGTCCTGGGCCTGGTCCTTGAACCGGTCGAAGATCCCCATCTGTGGCTCCTTTGGGTGGGGAACAAGAGGCCTGATCGACGCTACGCGCCCCGCTCCCATTCCGCGCGCCGAGCCGATCGCCGCGGCTTCGACCAGCGCGAATACGGGTGAAGCAGGGGCCGCCCGGGGCGAAAAACCACTGGGGACCCGCACGGGTGTGCGGCTAGCCTGCGGCCATGGAGCTCAAGATCGCGTCCCTGGCCCGGCGTCCGGACCTGGAGGGCCCGATGTGGAACATGGCGGACAGCTGGCCGGAGTTCATGCGGCACGACCCGATCGGCTGGGCGCACGTGGGCCGCATCGCCGCCCAGTTCCCCGAGTACGTGCTGGTGGCGACGGACGAGCGGGAGCGCGTCGTCGCCAAGGCCTTCAGCGTCCCCTTCCGGCTGGCCGCCGAGGGGCGCGGCGAGCTGCCCGCGACCGGCTGGGACCAGGTCCTGTTGTGGGCGTTCTCCGACCGGCGCGCCGGGCGCATCCCGGACACGGTGAGCGCGATCGAGATCGCCGTCGACCCCGCGCTGCAGGGCCGCGGCCTGTCCGCGCGGATGCTCGCGGCGCTGCGGGACAACGCCCGGGAGCTGGGCTTCCGCGAGGTGGTCGCCCCGCTGCGGCCCAGCGGCAAGCACCACGAACCGCACGCTCCGGTCCACGAGTACGCGTACCGCACGCGCGAGGCGGACGGGCTGCCGCACGACCCGTGGCTGCGGGTGCACGTGCGCGCGGGCGGGGTGGTGGACTCGGTGGCGCCCGCGTCGATGACCATCGCGCACTCGGTGGAGCGCTGGCGCGAGTGGACGGGGCTGCCGTTCGACACGGACGGCCCGGTGGAGGTGCCCGGCGCGCTCACCCCGGTGGAGTGCCACGCCTCGCGCGGTTACGCGGTGTACGTGGAGCCGAACGTCTGGGTGCGCCACAGCCTGGTGTGAGGCGAACGCCCGCGGCGCCGCGGCCCGGTGCGGGGGCGGCGGCACGCACGCGGCACGCGGCACGCACGCGGGCCGGCCGGACCACTCCCCTCGCGGTGGTCCGGCCGGCCCGTCGGGCGCCGTCGGGGCCCGTCGGGGCCCGTCGGGTCAGAGCTTCAGTTCCCACTGGGAGGCGTTGTAGGAGATGCCGGGGCTGATCTCGACGGTGAGGGACTTCGCGGCGGCCGGGGTGTCGAAGGCGTAGCGCACGGTGGCCTTCTTGCCGGGCAGGACCGTGCCGGTGAAGCCCGCGCCCACCTTGTCGTCGAAGACCTGCTCGGCGGTGGTGCCCTCCTTGCCCGCGCGGGCGTCGGCGGTGACCAGGGAGGCGTCGAACTTCTCCTTGCCGCCGTTCTCGATGGTGACGGTCACCTCGTAGGCCTTGTTGCCCTTGGTGTGCCCGGCGGCGTACGCACCGGGCGTGAACGGCTTCGCGGCGGAGACGGTGACCTTGAGGTCGTCGTCGTAGATCGTGGTGTCGCCCGCGGCGAGGCCCTTGGCCTTGTCGTCGACCTGCGGCTTCTCCGCGCCCTTGCCCTTGCCCGGGTCCTTCGGCGCGGTGCTCGCGGTCGCCTTGTCGATCTCGTCCACCACGTCGCTGACGGCCTTGAACGTGATGACCGCGCCGACCACCGACAGGACCATCGCCACCAGGCCGAGGACCGCGCCGGCCGTGGTGGCGCCCTTGTTGGACGCCTGGCCCCGCTTGACCCGGCCGCGGCCCGTCAGGCCCAGGACCAGGGCGATCAGGCCCAGGATCCCCGCCAGCCAGAAGAAGAACGGGATGAACCCGGAGAGGGTGCCGATGATGCCCAGCACCAGGGCGGCGGTGCCCAGGCCGTTGCGGGCCGGGACCGGCGCCGGGGCGAACTGGCCGTAGCCGGGGTCGTGCTGGGGCTGGGTGTACTGCGACATGGGAGTCCCCCTCCTGGGTGTGACGAGCTCACTGGCGGAGCCCCTCGTTTCGCTGGGTCAATAAGAACAGAGCCTGTGAACCGAGTCAACACGGTTCACTGTGGACAGGCTGGCTCACAAGGGAGACGTGCTGTGAAAGGATGTCTCCCTGCGCCGCCCGAGGGTCCAGTGGCCCACGTCGGGACGCCGGACGCAGACGCGGCAGACGCCGCAGGGGAAAGGGGAGTCCGCCGGTGCCCGACAACGCAGCAGAGGTGACCGCCGCGGGAATCGCGCGGCTCGCGGGGGTCGGCCGCGCCGCCGTCAGCAACTGGCGCCGCCGCCACTCCGACTTCCCCAAGCCCGTCGGCGGCACCGAGACCAGCCCCTCCTTCGCCCTCGCCGACGTCGAGCACTGGCTGCGCGCCCAGGGCAAGCTCGCCGAGGTCCCCCTGCGCGAACGCGTCTGGCAGCAGCTCGCCGGCCACCCCGGCGGAGCCGTCACCGCCCTCGTGCACACCGGCTGCGCCCTGCTCCTGATCCACGACCGCCCGGCCGGCTGGCCGCTGCTCGCCGCCGTCTCCGACGCGCACCTGGCCGAGCGGCTGCCGCCCGCGCTGGAAGAGGTCCTCACCCACCGCTTCGGCGTCGAACGGGCCGTGCGCACGCCGGCCGCCGCCGACCTGGCCGGCTCCGTGCCGCTGCTGCGCGGCGCCGCCGACCTCGCCGCCGGGACGGGCGCCCGCGCGGCCTTCGAGTTCCTCCTCGGCCGTCACCTGGACGCCAACCCGCGCCAGTACACCCTCACCCCGCCCGGGCCCGCCGAACTCATGGCCGCCCTCGCCGGGGCCGGCGCCCGCACCGTCCTCGACCCCGCGGGCGGCACCGGCGCCCTGCTGTGCGCCGTCACCCGGCCCGCCGCCCTCTACACCCAGGACGCCGACCCCGACCTGGCCGCCCTGGCCGCCCTCCGGCTCGCCCTGCACACCGGCGCCGAGGTCCACGCGCGCGCCGGCGACAGCCTGCGCGCCGACGCCTTCCCGCAGCTCACCGCCGACGCCGTGGTCTGCCACCCGCCGTTCAACGAGCGCGGCTGGGGCCACGAGGAGCTGGCCTACGACCCCCGCTGGGAGTACGGCTTCCCGGCCCGCACCGAGTCCGAGCTCGCCTGGGTCCAGCACGCCCTGGCCCGGCTGCGCCCCGGCGGCACCGCCGTCCTGCTGATGCCGCCCGCCGCCGCCTCCCGCCGCTCGGGCCGCCGCATCCGCGCCGACCTGCTGCGCCGCGGCGCCCTGCGCGCGGTGGTCGCCCTGCCCGCCGGGGCCGCGCCGCCCTACGGCATCCCGCTGCACCTGTGGGTCCTGCGCAAGCCCGCCCCCGGCAGCCAGCCCTCGCCCGAACTCCTCGTCGTCGACGCCGCGTCCGAGCACGCCGGGGCCGAGCACACCGCCGCCTCCGGCCGCGACCGGCTCGACTTCGCCGCCGTCCACGCCGCCGTCCTCGCCGCCTGGACCCCCTTCGACCAGCACGGCACCACCGCCGAACGCCCCGGCGAGAGCCGCGCCGTGCCCGTCATCGACCTCCTCGACGACGACGTCGACCTGGCCCCGGCCCGCCACCTCCCGCCGCCCGCCGCCACCGGAGCCGCCCAGCTCGCCGCCGTACGCGACGAACTCACCGCGACCCTGCGGCGCACCGCCGAACTCACGCCGCCCGCCGCCGGCACCCCCGGCGCCCCGGCCCGCCGGCCCGCCACCACCGTCGGCGAACTCGCCCGCGCGGGCGCCCTGACCCTGCACACCGGAGGCGTCGGCACCGCCCCCGCGCACGCCCCCGCCCCGGTCCTGACCGAACAGGACGTGCTGGCCGGCCGCGCCCCCACCGGGACGCTGCCCGAGGGCCCCGAGGAGGACCCGGTCCTGGTCCGCCCCGGCGACGTCGTGGTGCCCGTGCTCGGCGCGGGCACCGTCGCCCGCGTCGCCGACCGGGCCGCCGCGGGCGCCGCCCTCGGCCGCAACCTCCAGCTCCTGCGCCCCGACCCGGACGCCCTCGACCCCTGGTTCCTCGCCGGGTTCCTGCGCGCCACCGCCAACCAGCGCCGGGCCAGCAGCTACGCCTCCACCGCCACCCGCCTGGACGTCCGCCGCCTGCGACTGCCCCGGCTGCCGCTCGCCGACCAGCGCCACTACGGGGAGCGCTTCCGCGCGCTGGCCGAGTTCGAGGACGCCCTGCGCCACGCCTCCCGGCTCGGCGAACGCCTCGTGCAGGGCCTGTACGACGGGCTGGCGGACGGCACCGTCGAGGCCTGACCCTGGCGGACCGGGGCCCGATCGCGTACAACCCCGAACAGGGCGTCGCAGTCGGTGTATACGCTCGTAGCACCACGCCCGCGTCCCCGTCCGCCCGCCGTCTCCAGGAGCACAGATGCACGGCCCCGCCGCCCCGCCGCCGAAGCCGCGCGACGCCACCCTGATCGCCCTGCGCGTGGTGTTCGTGGCGATGACGGTGCTCAGCTGCGGCCTGCTCGGCTGGGCGCCCATGCTGCGCCTGGCGTACGTGACCCGCAGGGCCCTGCACTGGGCGCTGTTCGGCCTCGCCGTGGCGCTGAACATCGCCTTCGTCGTCTTCGTCGCGATGGCCCCGGTGGACTCCAAGGGCGAGATCGGCGACCGGGACACGGCGATCACGATGGTCTGGCTCCTGGGCGGAGTGGTCTTCTTCACCGCCTACTACCTGGTGGCCGACCTCCAGCACCAGCACCGCCAGGCCGCCCTGGCCGGCCGGGGATGGCCCGCGCCGCACTACGGCTACCCGCCCCAGGCCCCGACCCTGCCCTCCCGGCCGGGCCCGCCGGTCCCGGGCCACGGCTACGGCTACCCGCCCCAGGCCGCCCCCGCCGCCGCGCACCCGACCCCGGCACCGGCCCCGCCCCAGGCCCCGCCGCCGCAGCCGCCCGCCGGCCCCCCGCACCCGCGCATCGACCAGGTCCGCGCCGAACTCGACGAGCTCAGCGACCTGTTGCGCGGGGACCGGCCCGACCACGGGGACGGCCGCGCGTGAACGGCCGGGTGATCGCCGGGCGTTACGAGCTGTCCACCGTCATAGGCCAGGGCGGCATGGGCCAGGTGTGGACCGGCTACGACGGCCGCCTGGACCGCCGGGTCGCCGTGAAGCTGCTGCACCCCGGCCACCTGGCCGCCGCCACCTCCGCCGAGGAGATGCGCCGCCGCTTCGTGCGCGAGTGCCGCGTCACCGCCCAGGTCGACCACCCCGGCCTGGTCACCGTCCACGACGCGGGGAGCGACGGCGACGACCTGTACCTGGTGATGCAGTACGTCGAGGGCGCCGACCTCGCCGACCACCTCGCCGAGCACGAGCCCTACCCCTGGACCTGGGCCGTCGCCGTGGCCGCCCAGCTGTGCGCCGTCCTCGGCGCCGTCCACGCGGTGCCGATCGTCCACCGCGACCTCAAGCCGCGCAACGTGATGGTCCGCCCCGACGGCACCGTCACCGTCCTCGACCTGGGCGTCGCCTCCGTCCTGGACACCGACACCACCCGCCTGACCCACACCGGCTCGCCCATCGGCAGCCCCGCCTACATGGCCCCCGAGCAGGCGATGGGCGGCGCCGTCGGCCCGTACACCGACCTGTACGCGCTCGGCGTGCTGCTGCACGAACTGCTCAGCGGCAACGTGCCCTTCGCCGGGTCCACCGCCCTCGGCGTGCTCCACCGCCACCTCTACGAGCCACCGCTGCCGGTGCGCCAGACCAGGCCCGAGGTCCCCGAGGCGCTGGAGGCGCTGGTCCTGCGGCTGCTCGCCAAGGACCCCCAGCACCGGCCCTCGGGCGCCCAGGAGGTGTACGAGGCGCTGGCCCCGCTGCTGCCCGCGCGCGGGACGCCCGCCGGACCGCTCGACCCGACCCGCCCGTTCCTGCGCCCGCACGCGCCCTGGCCCGACCGGGCCGGCACGCCGCCGCCGCGCCCCGCCCCGGCCCCGGTGGAGCGGCTCGACGTGGCCGCCGCCGTCGACGAGGTCAAGCGGCTGCTCGGCGAGGGCGGCATCACCCAGGCCGTGGACCTGCTCGGCTCGATCCTGCCCGCCGCCACCGCCGAGCACGGCGAGCACTCCCCGGTCGTGCGCATCCTGCGCAAGCAGTACGCGACCACGCTGATGGACGACGGCCAGTACCGGCGCGCCCTGCCCGAGCTGCGCCGCCTCGCCGAGGACCGGGCCGCCGAGGCCGGGCCCGGCGACCCGCAGGCCCTGGACTTCCGCCACGACGCGGCCCAGTGCCTGGAGCAGCTCGGCGAACCCGCCGCCGCGCTCGCCGAGTACCGGGCGCTGCTGCCGTACTTCGAGCCGGGACCGGGCGGCGACCCGGCCCGCGCCTTCGCCGTGCGCCGCCGCGTCGGCGACCTGCTGCTCGCGCTGGGCGACCACGCGGCCGCCCAGCAGCAGACGCAGGCCCTGCTGTACGACGTGGAGCGCGCCTACGGCCCGTACCACGCGCTGGCCGGGGAGCTGCGCCGCGCCCTGGACCACCGGGGCCGGCTGCGCGCCTGAGGCCGGGGTGGTTCAGGCCTTGAGGTACGTGGAGTCCGCGACCCGGCCCAGCAGGGTCAGGTCCCCGGTGTCCGTGCGGTCGCCGCCCACCACTACGATCGCGCCGGGCGCGGCCAGTTCGAGGACCGGGGCGAGCTCCTGCCCGGCGCCCACCACCAGCACCTGGTAGGCGCGGCCCGCGGCCTCCTCCAGACCGGCCAGGACCTCCCCGCCGCCGCCCAGGGACAGGTCGTCGTGCGCCGAGTCCTCGCCCGGGGCCACCAGGGTCACCCGGGCCCGCGCCCCGGCCCGCAGCAGCATCCGGCGCAGCGCGGCCGCGAACAGCCCGCCCCGGCCGCCCACTTCGAGGACGTCGCCGCCCGCCGGGGCCAGCAGCGGCACGGTCGCCAGGCGGCCGCACACGTCGGAGACCGAGCCGGCGAGCGAGCCCACGCCGAGGGCCTCCACGGCGACCAGGTGCCGGTAGGCGACGGTCACGTCGTGGCGCACCCGGTCGCTCTCGTCACCGGTGACCGCGCGCACCTCCCGCACCAGGGTGTCGACCTGGGTGGCGGTCGGCATCCGGTCGCCGTCGCGCCCGGCCCGGTCGAGGAGCAGGCCGAGCCCGTACTGGCGGCGCCGCAGGTCGGCGATCTCGTGGTGCAGGGCGTCCATGTCGGACTGGAGCGCGTGGGTGGCGCGCTCCAGGCGCTGCTCGACCAGCGTGAAGGCGGGCTTGAGGACCCGCTTCGCCAGCCGGTTGCTCAGGAGAGGAGACATGGGCCGGAAGCTACGCCCCGGGCCCTGCCCTGCGGGCCACGGGACGGTGCCCTGGGGGTGAAGCCTGGGTGTCGGGAGCGTCGTGCGGGGGAGAGGCGGCCGGGGCCGACGGCGGCCGGGACGGCGGGAGTTCGCGCCGCCGCCGGGCGGCCCGCCAGACCGGCGGGACGGCCAGGAGCACGAGCGCCGCCGCGCCCGCGGCGCCGCCCGCGCGCAGGCCCGGGGTGCGGAACGTGCAGGTGAGGGTGGTCCGTCCGGGCCCCACCGGCGCGGCGACCAGGCCCAGGTAGGCGTCCGCGGGGCGGCCGTCGCAGCTCCAGCCGGCGATCCGGGGCGCGGCGAGGACGGCCGTTCCCCGGGCGCCTGGCGGCAGTTCGGCCCGTACGCCGGTGGAGGTGACGGTGATCCTCGCGGTGGAACGGGCCCTCAGTTCCGCCACCGCCGACGTGAGCGCGGCCGGGTCCAGGCAGCCGACGGACGCGCCGGGGCCGGGGCGGCGGCCGGTGCCGTCCAGGACGACCGGGGTGCCCGCGGTGCGCTGGGTGCCCAGCGGGGCGAGCGCGGCGCGGCGCTTGGGCTGCCCGCCCCTGAGCGGGGTGCTCGCCGCGCCCAGCCGGGCGGTGCCGGTGACGTCGGGGGCCCAGACGAAGACCTCGCTGCCGACCGGGCAGACGCCGTCGGCGGGGTTGGCGTACACCCGGGCGCCGAGCAGGGCCTCCTGGTTGCGGAAGGGGGACGGGCCGTAGGCGGGGGCCGGTCCCGGCGGGCGCAGCGTCACCAGCGGCAGGACGTCGGCGCGCCGCACCAGGACGCCGTCGCGCAGCCGGGCGCCGACCGCGAACAGGGCGTCGGTGACCGGGTTGTCCAGGCTCTGCGGGCTGCGGCCGTTGGAGGTCCAGCCGCCGCCGAGCGCGGCCAGGGTGCGGGTGAGCACGGCGGGCGTGTGGCTGCTGTAGTAGGCGCCGCCCTGCCCGCCGAGCAGCAGCGGGTCGTTGCCGGTCAGCGCGGGGCGGCCGGGGTCGGTGCGGGAGGCGGGCCAGTCGTCGGCGGCGGCGAGGGCGGCGGCGCGGGCGGTGTGCTCGGCGCCCCAGGGCGGGTAGTCGTCGAGGCGGCCGGGCCGGGCGCGGTCGGCGAAGGCGGTGGTGGCGGCGGCCTGCCCGGCGAGCGCCCCGGCGAGGAGCAGCGCGGCCAGCGGGACCAGCCGGGCGCGCCCGGCCAGCAGGGCGCCCGCGGCGGCGGCCGCCAGACCGGCGCCGAACAGCGGGAACGTCCAGCCGGTGACCAGGTCGCTGGCGCTCGCCCCGAGCGCGGCCACCCCGAGCACGGCCGCCCCGCCGAGCAGCGCCCGCGGGGCGGGCCACCCCGCGCCGAGCGCCGCCCAGGCGGCCAGCACCAGGAAGGCGGCCAGGACGAACGTCTGGCGGTAGGGGCTGCCGTTGGGGGTGGCGAAGAGGTGCCACAGCAGGTGGGTGGGCTGCCACTGGAAGGACAGCGCCACGCCCGCGGCGAGCCCGGCCCACACCCACCGCTCGCGCCGCGCGACCCCGCGGGCGAACGGCAGCGCGCAGGCCAGCAGCAGGGTGCCGGTGCCCACGAAGAGCGCGGGGGTGAAGAAGCTGTACGTGGCCGGGAGCGCGCGGGCCAGCACGTCGGGCAGGCCGGCCGGGGCGAAGGCGCGCGTCCAGCCCGGGTAGGCGTGGCGGGTGCCGAGCAGGACGGGCACCAGGACGGGCGCGGCGAGCCCGATGCCCAGCGCGGCGGCGCGCACGGCGCGGCCGAGCGGGCGCCAGGGCCGGGCCCCGGTCGCGTACAGCCGGGCGAGCAGGAACAGGGCGGCGCCCAGGGTGGCCATGTACGCGGTATAGAAGTTCGCGGTCCAGGCGAGCGCGACGACGACGGGGCCGAGCAGCGGGCGCCTGCCCGCCCTGGCCCACTCGCCGGCCAGGCACAGCAGCGGCAGGGCGATCAGGCCGTCCAGCCACATCGGGTTGTAGGAGGCCTCCAGCAGCGACCAGCCGCACAGGGCGTAGGAGGCGGCGAGCACCCCGGCCGCCCACCAGGGCCCGGTGCGGCGCACGGCGAGCAGCAGGGCGGCCATGGCGGCGGCCGCGGCGGCGGTCTTGGCCAGGGTGATCACGTACACCGCGAGGTCGACGCGGTCGCGCGGGAAGACGCCGACGAGCAGGGCGAACGGGCTGCTGAGGTAGGTGCCGAGGTCGGGCAGGAAGCTGGTGCCGTACCCGGCGTTCCAGTCGAGCAGCGGCCCGCCGTCGGCCCGGCCGTGCAGCAGGTCCCACAGGTGCGCGTGGAAGGGGACGAACTGGTTGCCGAGGTCGTTGACCGAGCGGGTGCGCGGGCCGAACGGGAAGACCCGGGCGACCGCGTCGCCGGTGCACACGGCGGCGACGGCCAGCAGCCCGGCGAACGCGGGGGCGTCGCGGCGCGGCGAGCGTTTCCACAAGAGGCGCATGATGGTTTCGAATATGCCAGCGTTCTTCGGCAAAGCACCCTGGATCCGGGCCAGTTCACGCAATGTCCGTCTCGCGGTCATCCCGCGAATCCGCCCGCGACACGCGGTTCGTATTGCTTGCTGCTGTGCTGATCTCGATTGTTGTCCCCTGTTTCAACGAAGAGGAGATCATCGGCCGCTTCCACGAGCGCGTGACCAGCGAACTCGACCTCCTGGGAGAGGAATTCGAGCTGGTCTACGTGGACGACGGAAGCCGTGACCGTACGCTCCCGGTCCTCCAGGAGATCGCGGACCGCGACCCCCGGACCCGCTACGTGTCCTTCAGCCGCAACTTCGGCAAGGAGGCCGCCATGCTGGCGGGCCTGGCGCACGCCGGAGGGGACGCGGTGGTCCTGATGGACGCCGACCTCCAGCACCCGCCGGAGCTGGTGCGCCGCATGCTGCGACTGCACCGCGAGGGCCACGACCAGGTGGTCGCCCGGCGCACCCGCACCGGCGACCGGGTGACCCGCACGCTGGCCGCCCGCGCCTACTACCGGATGATCAACCGGCTGGTGGAGGTGGAACTGGTCGACGGCGTCGGCGACTTCCGGCTGCTTTCGCGGCGGGCGGTCGACGCGGTGCTGTCCCTGACCGAGTACAACCGGTTCTCCAAGGGCCTGTTCGCCTGGGTGGGATTCCCGACGACGACGTTCGAGTACGAGAATGCGGCGCGTGAGCAGGGCCGTTCCAAGTGGAGTTTCGGAAAGCTCCTCAACTACGGCCTCGACGGTCTGATCTCGTTCAACGACAAACCCCTGCGCGCGGCCCTCTACCTGGGTTTCCTGCTGCTTTCCGTGGCGGCGGCGTACGCGGCCTGGATCGTCGGCGTCGCCCTGGTGAACGGGGTGGACACGCCCGGCTACGTCACCCTGCTCGTGACGGTCACCGCGCTCGCCGGGGTGCAGATGGTGATGCTGGGGGTGGTGGGCGAGTACGTGGGCCGTATCTACTACGAGGTGAAGCGGCGCCCGCACTTCCTGGTGAAGGCGACCAACGCCAAGGTGCCGCGACAGCGGGGGGAGCTCGTACGACGATGACGGTCCGGGGTCAGCTGGTGCGCTTCGCGCTGGTCGGAGCGGTGAACACCGGCACGTACTACGGCCTCTACCTGCTCTTCTCCCGCTGGCTGCCGTACGTGGCGGCGCACGTGGCGGCGTTCCTGCTGTCGATGGTGGGCTCCTTCTTCCTCACCTCGCGCTTCACCTACCGCACCCGCCCCACCTGGCGGAAGTTCCTGCTGTTCCCGCTGACCAACGCGGCGAACTTCGTGGTGACCACGGCCGGGGTGTACCTGCTGGTCTCGGTCGCGGGCCTGGACAGCCACTGGGCCCCGCTCCCGGCGGCGGCGCTCGCGGTCCCGGTGACGTTCCTGCTGTCACGGACGATCATGCTGGGGCCGGAGAACCGGGGCGGGCGTGACTCGTTGCAAGAACCAGTAGGGGCGAAGTAGTGGCCCGGGCCACTGACACTGCCTACCATCGATCACCGCAAGGTCGTTCCGCTGCCGCACGACCCCCGCCTGGAGGCCCTCTTGCACCGCCGCACCGCGCTCTCCGTGTCCGCCGCCCTCGTCGCCGCGGCCCCCCTCCTCTCCGCCTGCGGCGGTCAGGCCCATCCCGGTGCGGCGGCCGTCGTCGGGGGCGACCGCATCGACGTGGCCGTCCTGCAGGAGCGGGTCAAGGAGGTGCGCGGCGCGCAGCAGTCCTCGCCGCAGTCCGCGCAGCTGATCAAGGCCACCGGGGACCTCACCACCAAGACCCTCGGGACCATGATCTTCGACCAGGTCGTGGAGCGGGCCGCCGAGGACGCCGGGGTGACGGTGTCCCGCAAGGAGGTCCAGCAGGCCCGGGCCCAGGCCGTGGCGCAGAACCAGGGCGAGGAGCAGTTCGAGGCGTCCGCCCTCCAGCAGGGCGTGGCCCCGGACCGCATCGACGCGGCGATCCGGCGCAGCCTGCTGTGGACGAAGACCGCCCAGGCGATCGGCGCGGACAACAGCCCGGCCGGCCAGAAGAAGCTCCAGGACACCTACGTGAAGGCCTCCCGCGCCCTCAAGGTCGACGTCAACCCGCGCTACGGCACCTGGAACGACCAGCAGGTCCAGCTGGCCGCCGCCCGCACCCCGTGGCTGGTGCAGCAGAAGCAGGCGGCGGCTCCCGAGATCACCGGGTAGCCCGCGCGGGGTAGCGTCTTCGGGTGACCCAAGACTCGCCCGGCCGCATCGTCCTCCTCACCGCCAGCCACCGCGTCGCCCCCGGACTGCTGTCCTGGCCCGCCTGGCAGGCCCTGCACGCCGCCGACCGGGTGCTGTGCGCCGATCCGGGCCACCCCCAGCTGCCGTACCTGCGGGAGGCCGGGGTCGTGGTCGAGGAGTGGGCGCCGGGCGCCGACGAGCTGGTGGAGGCCTGCGCGGGCGGGCGCACCGTCGTGGTGGTGCCCTCCGGCGAGGGCGACCGGAAGCTGACGGACGGGCTCGCCCGGCTCGGCGGGTCCGGCCGGGTCGCGATGCCCGACCTGGAACTGCTGCCCGGCTCCTACGACCTGCCCGGCGCCCGGCTGCTCGACCTGGTGCAGGTGATGGACCGCATCCGGCGCGCGTGCCCGTGGTCGTCCCTGCGCACGCACGAGGACCTGGCGAAGTACGGCCTTGAGGAGTCGTACGAACTCGTCGACGCGATCGAGCGGGGCGACCGGGAGGAGCTGCGCGAGGAGCTCGGCGACGTCCTGCTCCAGGTGGTCTTCCACGCCCGGATCGCCGAGGAGCACCCCGAGGAGCCGTTCTCCGTCGACGACGTGGCCGGCACCATCGTGGACAAGCTGGTCCACCGCCACCCGCACGTCTTCGGCGACGCGCACGCGGAGACCCCGGAGGACGTGAAGGCGCACTGGCTGCGCACCAAGGCGGTGGAGAAGCGGCGGACCTCGGTCACCGAGGGCGTCCCGCTGGGCCAGCCGGCCCTGGCGCTGGCCGCGAAGCTGGCCTCCCGCGTGCGCACCGCGGGCCTGGACGTGCCGCTGCCGACGGGCGGGGGGATCGGCTACGAGCTGCTGGCGATGGCGGCCCGCGCGGAGTCGGAGGGCGTCGACCCGGAGGCGGCGCTGCGCGCGGCGGGCCGGGCGTACCGGGACGCGATCGTTGCGGTGGAGGAGGGGGCGCGGGGGTGAGCCGGGGGCTCAGACGAGCCGGGAGAGGTCGATCTCGGTGGGGAAGGGCTGGTCCAGCGTGAACGCCTTGCGGTGGATGCCGGTGAGGGCGTACGTCCCGCTGCCGGGGTCCAGTTCATAGGCGTACAGGACCGCCTGCTCCTCGTCGTCCAGTTCCACCCGCCAGTGGTGCCGGATGCCCGCCGCCGCGTACCGGCGCGGCTTGAGCTCGCGGTCCCGGTGGACGGACTCCGGGGAGACGATCTCCACGGCCAGGAGCACGTCCTCGGGCGAGAACCAGGTCTGGGCCAGTCCGCTGAGGGCGCTCTTCGCAACCACCATGAGGTCCGGCTCGGGGCGGTCCCGCGGACCCAGCTTCACCGAGATCTCACGCGCGACGTAGTGGGTGTCGGGCACGTGCTGCACCAGGGCGGTGTCCAGCAGGCGGAGTGCGGCCATGTGGAAGATGGTCTGCGGGCTCACGAAGAACAGTCCCCCGTCGATCAGCTCGGTGTGCTGGGGGAGACCCGGAATCCGGTCGAGATCGTCGGCCGTCCACCCGCCCACGGGCGGCACGGGGAACACGTACGGCTCCTCCGGTGCGTCCTGCTGGTCCTCGGCTGCGGCACTCATCAGCGCTCCCATGCGACGGAGTCTGGCCTGTCCCTTGAGCGTACCCAGGGCCTTCGCCCGGCCTTCACCCAGCGGAGTGATCCCCCCGATCCGGATACCGTCGTCCCATGCACGACCAGCCCGCCACCCCCGCCGCCCCCGCCTGCCCTCACGCCGGGGGCGCCCCCCTGCCTCCGCCCATGCCCGAGCTCTTCACCTGGGAGTTCGCCAGTGATCCGTATCCGGCGTACGCCTGGATGCGGGAGCACGAGCCGGTGCGGTGGACGGAGCTGCCCAGTGGGGTCGGGGCGTGGCTGGTGACGCGGTACGGGGACGCCCGGGAGGCGCTCGCCGACCAGCGGCTCAGCAAGAACCCGGTGCACCACGACGAGCCGGAGCACGCGCGGGGCAGGACCGGGATCCCGGGGGAGCGCAGTGCGGGGCTGATGACGCACCTGCTCAACATCGACCCGCCGGACCACACCCGGCTGCGGCGGCTGGTGTCGAAGGCGTTCACGCCGCGCCGGGTGGCCGAGTTCGAGCCGCGGGTGCGGGAGCTGACGGACCGGCTGATCGACGGGTTCGCGGCGAAGGGCGAGGCGGACCTCATCCACGACTTCGCCTTCCCGCTGCCCATCTACGCGATCTGCGACCTGCTCGGGGTGCCGCCCGAGGACCAGGACGACCTCAGGGACTGGGCCGGGATGATGATCCGGCACGGTAAGGGGCCGCGCGGCGGGGTGGCCCGGTCGGTGAAGAAGATCCGGGGGTACCTCGCCGAGCTGATCCACCGCAAGCGGCTCGACGACGGGGACGACCTGATCTCCGGGCTGATCCGCGCCTCCGACCACGGTGAGCACCTCACCGAGGAGGAGGTCGTGGCGATGTGCTTCGTCCTCCTGTTCGCCGGTTTCGAGACCACCATCAACCTGATCGGGAACGGGACGTTCCAGTTGCTGACCCACCCCGGGGAGCGGCAGCGGCTGCAGGACTCCCTCGCCGCGGGGGAGACCGGCCTGCTCGCCACCGGGGTGGAGGAGCTGCTGCGCTACGACGGGCCGGTCGAGCTGGCGACCTGGCGGTACGCCACCGAGCCGCTGGTCCTGGGCGGGCAGCGGGTCGCGGCCGGGGACCCGGTGCTCGTGGTGCTGGCCGCCGCCGACCGCGACCCGGAGCGCTTCGGCGCGCCGGACGTGCTGGACCTGTCCCGGCGTGACAACCAGCATCTGGGGTACGGGCACGGCATCCACTACTGCGTGGGCGCCCCGCTCGCGCGACTGGAGGGGCAGACCGCGCTGGCACGGCTCCTGACGCGCCTTCCGGACCTCCGGCTGGCTGCGGATCCGTCCGAACTGCGCTGGCGCGGGGGCCTGATCATGCGCGGATTGCGCACGCTCCCGGTGGAGTTCACGCCCGAGGGGTGAGTGCCGTACGGAGGAGCGGATGTGACGGGCCGTCAGGATTGTGACTTTGGCGTGATCTCCGCTGCATCGACTTGTGACTGACGTTCGAATGCCGCTACGTTCACCGACACCTCAGCAACAACACGCGTACGCCCGTACGCGAGAACGGCAGAAACCGCAGTCACGCGAAAGGCCATCCGCATGCGTTCCGGGAACGGACGACACCGTCGACCCCGACAAGCCCCCGCACTCGTCGTCGCGGCAGGGGTGACCGGATCCGCACTGGCCCTGCCGCTGTTCGCGGCGGGCGGCGCCTCCGCGGCCGAAGCCGGCACCTGGAAGGCGGTCGCCGACTGCGAGACCGGCGGGCTGTGGAGCGCCAACTACGGCGACGGCCGCTACGGCGGACTCCGGCTGACCCAGACGGCCTGGGAGGCGTACGGCGGCACCGCCCACGCCCCGCGCGCCGACCTGGCGACCCGGGCCCAGCAGATCGCCGTGGCCGACAAGATCCTGGCCGACCAGGGCACCCGCCCCTGGCTGACCTGCGCCCCGATCGCCGGCCTGACCGCCCCCGAGGGCAGCGGCGTGGAGAACCCCGGCGTCCCCGCCACCCCGACGCCCAGCCCCTCCACCAGCGCCCCCGAGACGGACCCGGAGGACTCCGCGACGCCCGCGCCGGGCGGCACGCCCTCCGGCTCGACCGCGCCCGGCGCCACCCCCTCGCCCGCCAAGCCCTCCTCCGGCACGTCCGCGTCGCCGAGACCGGACGCCGACGGGCAGGACGCGCCGGCCAAGGGCAAGCACCGGGGCTCCCCGGCGCCCGAGGGGGACGCGAGCACGTCCCCCGGCCCCGGCAGTACGGACGAGCAGCGCGACGGCGGGGGCCACGCCTCGCGCGGTGAGCTCCCGGCCCGTGACGGGATCCCGTCGGGCACGGGCGGCGCGGGGCCCTCGGCCGAGCCGTCCACCGACCCGGCCGAGCACGCCGGGGGCGCCGAGGACGGTACGTACACCGTCCGCCCCGGGGACAACCTCTGGGCGATCGCCGACGCGCACGAGGTGCGCGGCGGCTGGCCGGCGCTGTACGAGGCGAACAAGGGCGTCGTGGGCGGCGATCCGGACCTCATCCTGCCCGGCCAGAGCCTCGACCTGGACGGCGCTGAGGGCTGATGCGCGGGGCGGTTCGGGGCTGAATGTCCGGTTCTGTGCAAGTGAGACATGGGTCTCTCTTGCCCAACTGGCGTGTCCCGTCCGCCCGGTCCGCCCCTGTCGCCCCTCACCTGCGCAAACGTCCGTTCCGTCAGGGCAAGTAGGGGCGATATTTCCCTGATGGGCCTCTTTGAACTCGGGGGAGGTCTGTGTTTACGGTCGTCACCGCTCGCCACCGCGGGCCCCGCCGACCGGTACGCCGAATCCTGCCGCCGGACGTCGGGAACAGTCGTCGCGTCATGCGCCGAAGGCAGGAGCGGGGGACCCAAGGTAAGTGCCCCTCCCGTCCGTTGAGGACGAGAGCGGCTTGGGGTGAAGCCGCGCGCTAGGTCGCGCGGCCGGGCAACTCACAGCCCGAACCCGACAGCTCACCTCGTAGGCGTCGGTGAGGAGAAGTTCCATGCTGCTTTCCAGCAAGGGCAAGCACCGCCGCCCGTCCAAGGCCGTCCGCATCGCCACGCTCGCCGGTGTCACCGGTGCGGCCGTGGCCGTCCCGCTGATGGGGGCCGGCACCGCCTCGGCCGCCAGCTCCGGCGAGTGGGACCGCGTCGCGCAGTGCGAGTCCGGCGGCAACTGGTCGATCAACACGGGCAACGGCTACTACGGCGGCCTGCAGTTCTCGTCCTCCACCTGGGCGGCCTACGGCGGCAACAACTACGCCTCCAGCGCCGACCAGGCCTCCAAGTCCCAGCAGATCCAGGTCGCCGAGAAGGTCCTCGCCTCTCAGGGCAAGGGCGCCTGGCCGAGCTGCGGCGTCGGCCTGTCCGGTGCCTCGTACAACGGCGGCGGCTCGGACGACGGCGGCTCGCAGCAGCAGGCCCAGCCGCAGCAGCAGCGCCAGCAGAAGTCGCAGCGCTCCGAGCGCCAGGAGCAGCCGCAGCAGCAGGAGCGCAGCTCCCGCAGCGAGCGCCCGGCCACCATCAAGAAGGGCGACGGCGAGTACACCGTCAAGGCCGGCGACACCCTGGGCACCATCGCGACCGCCCACGGCGTCAAGGGCGGCTGGCAGAAGCTGTACGACCTGAACAAGGACATCGTCCCCGACGCGGACCTGATCTACGTGGGCCAGCAGCTCGACCTGAGCTGAGTGCCCCCGGGGTCCGCCCCTCGGCGGACGGACGGGCCCCACGGTTCCGCGGTGACAGGCCACCCCGGCCCGGCGCGCATATCCCCCCCCCATGCGCCCCGGGCCGGGGTTCCCGCGTATCGGGCGCTCCCTGTTCGGCTACCGGACCGCGGGAACAGCAGACCGCGGGATCACCGGCCCGCAGGATCACCGGCCCGCGGGATTCCCGCCCGCGGGCACTCGTTTGCGCGGGGCCCGGCACATCCTGATTACCGGCAGGTAATTTTGCTGTCTTTCGCCCCGTAATACAGGCCCTTGTGCCCTTTTTCGTCCCAGCGGGCGGGCGCTCGGCTGGCCGACGCCCCAGAGCCGGTTAGGCTCTTGTCGCAAGGCCATCAGACCTCGCACCTCTTATGCGTCACATCCCAGAAGGAGATGCTCGTGCCGTCCATCGACGTCGTCGTAGCCCGGGAAATCCTGGACTCCCGAGGCAACCCCACGGTCGAGGTCGAGGTCGGCCTCGACGACGGCAGCACGGGTCGTGCCGCCGTTCCGTCCGGTGCCTCCACCGGTGCCTTCGAGGCCATCGAGCTCCGCGACGGTGACCCGAACCGCTACCAGGGCAAGGGTGTCGAGAAGGCCGTCCTCGCCGTCATCGAGCAGATCGGCCCGGAGCTCGTCGGCTACGACGCCACCGAGCAGCGCCTGATCGACCAGGCCATGTTCGACCTGGACGCCACGGACAACAAGGGCTCGCTCGGCGCCAACGCCATCCTCGGCGTCTCCCTCGCCGTCGCCCACGCCGCGTCCGAGGCCAGCGACCTGCCGCTGTTCCGCTACCTGGGCGGCCCGAACGCGCACCTGCTGCCCGTCCCGATGATGAACATCCTCAACGGTGGGTCGCACGCCGACTCCAACGTGGACATCCAGGAGTTCATGATCGCCCCGATCGGCGCGGAGTCCTTCTCCGAGGCGCTGCGCTGGGGCACCGAGGTCTACCACACCCTCAAGAAGGTCCTGAAGAGCAAGGGCCTGTCCACCGGCCTGGGCGACGAGGGCGGCTTCGCGCCGAACCTGGAGTCCAACCGCGCCGCCCTGGACCTCATCCTCGAGGCCATCAAGCAGGCCGGCTACGTGCCGGGCGAGCAGATCGCGCTCGCGCTCGACGTCGCCGCGTCCGAGTTCTACAAGGACGGCAAGTACGAGTTCGAGGGCAAGTCCCGCTCGGCCGCCGAGATGACCGAGTACTACGAGGAGCTCGTCTCCGCGTACCCGCTGGTCTCCATCGAGGACCCGCTGTTCGAGGACGACTGGGCCGGCTGGAACGTCATCACCGCCAAGCTCGGCGAGAAGGTGCAGCTGGTCGGCGACGACCTGTTCGTCACCAACCCGGAGCGCCTGGCCCGCGGCATCGAGGAGAAGTCGGCCAACGCCCTCCTGGTCAAGGTGAACCAGATCGGCTCGCTGACCGAGACCCTGGACGCCGTCGAGCTGGCCCAGCGCAACGGCTTCAAGTGCATGATGTCCCACCGCTCCGGCGAGACCGAGGACGTCACCATCGCCGACCTGGCCGTCGCCACCAACTGCGGCCAGATCAAGACCGGCGCCCCGGCCCGCTCCGAGCGCGTCGCCAAGTACAACCAGCTGCTGCGCATCGAGGAGATCCTCGACGACGCCGCGGTCTACGCCGGCCGCAGCGCCTTCCCGCGCTTCAAGGGCTGACCCCGCACCGCCGCAGTTCCGTACGTCCCCGCACTCGGTCCCGTACCGTGTGCGGGGACGTACGCACGTAACAGGGGAGGCGCAGTGGCCGTGAAGCAGCGGGACCGGTTCTCCACGGCCACCAGGATCCGGCTGCTCGGCGAGCAGACCGCCGCCCGCGTCTACCGCTCGCAGACCCGCCGCCAGGCCCACCGCTCCCGGCTCACCGGCCGCGCCGCGTTCCTGGCCCTGGTGCTCTGCTCACTGGTCGTCGCCCTCGCGTACCCCATGCGGCAGTACGTCTCCCAACAGGGCGAGATCTCCGAGCAGCAGCGGCAGGCGGCCGACGCCGCGGCCCGGGTGGAGAAGCTGCGCGACGAGAAGGCGCGGCTCCAGGACCCCGCCTACGTCGAGCGCCTCGCCCGCGAGCACCTGCACTACGTGCGGCCCGGCGAGACCGGCTACACCGTGGTCGACCCGGACGCCGCCCGGCAGCGCCGCCCCGACCAGGGCGCCGCCGACCGGCCCTGGTACTCCAACCTCTGGGACGGCGTGGACAGCGCCGACCGCACCGACAAGTAACCGCGCACGCACCAAGCAGTAGGCAGGCCATGAAAACGCCCCCTCCCCAGACCGAACGCACCGAGCCCACCGAGGCGGACGTCGCGGCCTTCCAGGACCAGCTCGGCCGCCCGCCGCGCGGCCTGCGCGCCATCGCGCACCGCTGCCCGTGCGGCAACCCGGACGTGGTGGAGACCGCGCCCCGGCTGCCCGACGGCACGCCCTTCCCGACCACGTACTACCTGACCTGCCCGCGCGCGGCCTCGGCCATCGGCACGCTGGAGGCCAACGGGGTCATGAAGGAGATGCAGGGCCGGCTCGCGACCGACCCCGAGCTGGCCGCCGCCTACCGGGCCGCGCACGAGGACTACATCGCCCGCCGCGACGCCATCGAGGTCCTGGAGGGCTTCCCCAGCGCCGGCGGCATGCCGGACCGGGTGAAGTGCCTGCACGTCCTGGTGGGCCACTCGCTGGCCGCCGGGCCCGGCGTGAACCCGCTGGGCGACGAGGCGCTGGCGATGCTGCCCGAGTGGTGGGCCAAGGGCCCCTGCGTGAGCCCGTGCGGGGCGAAGGAGGAGTCCGAGTGACCCGGGTCGCCGCCATCGACTGCGGTACGAACTCCATCCGCCTGCTGGTCGCCGACGCCGATCCGGCCACCGGTGAGCTGGTCGACCTGGACCGCCGGATGACCATCGTCCGGCTCGGCCAGGACGTGGACCGCACCGGCCGGCTCGCCCCCGAGGCGCTGGAGCGCACCTTCGCCGCCTGCCGGGCCTACGCCGAGGTGATCAGGGAGCACGGCGCCGAGCGGGTCCGCTTCGTGGCCACCTCCGCCTCCCGCGACGCCGAGAACCGGGACGACTTCGTGCGCGGGGTGGTGGAGATCCTGGGCGTGGAGCCCGAGGTCATCTCCGGCGACCAGGAGGCCGCGTTCTCCTTCACGGGGGCGACCAAGGAGCTGGGTGCGGGCCAGGGCGAGTACCTGGTCGTGGACATCGGCGGCGGGTCCACCGAGTTCGTGGTGGGCGGCGCCGAGGTGCGCGCCGCGCGCTCCGTGGACGTCGGCTGCGTGCGGCTGACCGAGCGGCACGTGCGGCACGACCCGCCGTCGGCCGACGAGGTCGCCGCGATCCGCGCCGACGTGCGGGCCGCGCTGGACCTGGCCGAGGAGGCCGTGCCGCTGCGTGAGGCGGACACGCTGGTGGGCCTGGCTGGCTCGGTGACCACGGTGGCGGCCATCGCGCTGGGCCTGGAGGAGTACGACTCCGCGCGCATCCACCACTGCCGGATCCCCTACGAGCAGGTCCGCGACATCAGCGAGAAGCTGCTCGGCGCCACCCACGACGAGCGCGCCGCGCACGGTGCGATGCACCCGGGGCGGGTGGACGTGATCGCGGCCGGGGCGCTGGTCCTGCGCGAGGTCATGGAGCGCGCCGGGGCGTCCGAGGTGGTCGTCAGCGAGCACGACATCCTCGACGGAATCGCCTGGTCGGTCGCCTGACGGGGGCCGCGGAGGACCCCGACGACACGCCGTCGGGAAAACTTCGTGAAGTTCTTCACAAGGAAAAGGGCTCCGATGGACCCCCGTGAGGTCGATTTCGGCCCCGGGAAGGGCCATCGGGGCCTTTTCGCATGTGCACAAGGTCCCCACGCCTGTGTTTCACAGGTGTGAACAGGGGTGGTGGTTCAGGGTTGCCGACCGCTCACCGGGCCAGCTCACAGGCGGTGAACAACGTTCCCCGGAGCACCGTGGTTCCCCTGGCGCACCATGACCTCGATCACGCGGGCCGCGCAGTGTAGCAGAGGGTGTCCAGGACCTTGTGAAGGGGCGCACGAGCGGGGGTCCCCAGGGGGGTGGATACTCGATGGCATGAGCACCACGGAGCGTCCCAGGATCCTCGTAGTAGGCGGTGGGTACGTAGGCCTGTACGCAGCTCGTCGCATTCTGAAGAAGATGCGCTACGGCGAGGCGACCGTCACGGTCGTCGACCCGCGCTCGTACATGACGTACCAGCCCTTCCTCCCCGAGACCGCGGCCGGCAGCATCTCGCCGCGCAACGTCGTCGTCCCGCTGCGACGCGCTGTGCCCGGTGCAGAGATCCTCACCGGCCGTGTCACGACCATCGACCAGGACCGCAAGGTCGCCACGGTCGCCCCGCTCGTCGGCGAGGCGTACGAGGTTCCCTTCGACTACCTGGTGATCGCGCTCGGCGCGGTCTCCCGCACCTTCCCGACCCCCGGCCTGGCCGAGGTGGGCATCGGGATGAAGGGCGTCGAGGAGGCCATCGGGCTGCGCAACCACGTCCTCGAGCAGCTGGACAAGGCCGAGTCGACCAACGACGAGGAGATCCGCCGCAAGGCGCTCACCTTCGTCTTCGTCGGCGGTGGCTTCGCCGGTGCCGAGACCATCGGCGAGGTGGAGGACCTGGCCCGCGACGCGGCCAAGTTCTACAAGAACGTGAAGCGCGAGGACATGCGCTTCGTGCTCGTCGACGCGGCCGACAAGGTCCTGCCCGAGGTGGGCCCCGAGCTCGGCCTGTACGGCAAGAAGCACCTGGAGTCCCGCGGCATCGAGGTCTTCCTCTCGACGACCATGCCGTCCTGCGTCGACGGCCACGTCGTGCTCAGCAACGGCCTCGAGGTCGACTCCAACACCATCGTGTGGACCGCGGGCGTCAAGCCCAACCCGGCGCTCGCCCGCTTCGGCCTCCCGCTCGGCCCGCGCGGCCACGTGGACACCAGCGAGAAGCTCCAGGTCCAGGGCACCGACTACATCTGGGCCGCGGGCGACAACGCCCAGGTCCCGGACGTGGCGAGCCGCAAGAAGGGCGTCGAGAACGCCTGGTGCCCGCCGAACGCCCAGCACGCGCTGCGCCAGGCCAAGGTCCTCGGCGACAACGTGGTGTCCGGCATGCGGGGCTTCCCGCAGAAGGACTACGCGCACTCCAACAAGGGTGCCGTCGCGGGCCTCGGCCTGCACAAGGGCGTGGCGATGATCGTCATGGGCAAGATGAAGATCAAGCTCAAGGGCCGCCTCGCCTGGTACATGCACCGCGGCTACCACGGTCTGGCCATGCCGACCTACAACCGCAAGATCCGTGTGATCGCCGAGTGGACGATCAACATGTTCCAGAAGCGCGACATCACGGCGCTGGGCGCCCTGGAGACGCCGCGCGAGGAGTTCTACGAGGCCGCCAAGCCGGCCCCGAAGCCCGTCGACGCCAAGGTGAAGCCCGAGGCGGAGAAGGCCAAGGCCTCCTAAGCAGTAGCAGGACCCCGTACGTCCCGAAGGGGCCGTCCGCCATCCGTGGTGCGGGCGGCCCCTTCGGCGTGTCCCGGGGTCCGCGCCGCGGCGGCCGGAAGTGCGTGGCCCGTGCAGCTTCTTTGCCGGGAGATTGCCGCGCACCGGGACTGCGCGCACGCCCCACCGGTGTTCCCATGGTGTTCGAGCATGTCTGGGGAGGACCACCACCACGGAGGTGTGCGCCATGGCAGACGCCGCGTCGCGGCTGACCGCTCTCGCCGAGGAACTGCTGGCGGCCCCGGCCCCGGTCCGGGTGCGGGCCTGGGACGGCAGCGAGTCCGGACCGCCGGACGCCCCCGTCCTCGTCGTCCGCCGCCGCAGGGCGCTGCGCAGGCTGCTGTGGAAGCCCGGCGAGCTGGGCCTTGCGCGCGCCTGGGTGGCCGGTGACCTGGACGTCGACGGCGACCTGTACGCGGCCCTGGAGCGGCTCGCGGGCTTCATCTGGGAGCGCGAGGGGGAGGCCCGCGGCGCCCTGGAGGCGGCGCGCGACCCGCGGCTGCGGGCGGCCGCGGCGGCCCTGCTGAAGCTGGCCGGGCCCGGGCTGCCCCCGCCGCCGCCCCCCGAGGAGGTGCGCCGCAGGAACGGCACGCTGCACACCCGGCGCCGCGACAGACGGGCCATCAGCCACCACTACGACGTGGGCAACGCCTTCTACGAGCTGGTGCTCGGGCCCTCGATGGTCTACTCGTGCGCCTACTGGAGCGACGGCGGCACCCTGGAGGAGGCCCAGCGCGACAAGCTGGACCTGGTCTGCCGCAAGCTCGGCCTGGCCGAGGGCGACCGGCTGCTCGACGTGGGCTGCGGCTGGGGCTCCATGGCGATCCACGCGGCCCGCGAGTACGGCGCGCGGGTCGTCGGCGTCACCCTCTCCACCGAGCAGGCCGCGTACGCCCGCAAGCGCATCGCCGAGGAGGGCCTGACCGACCGGATCGAGATCCGGGTGCAGGACTACCGGGACGTGTCCGACGGCCCGTTCGACGCGATCAGCTCCATCGGCATGGCCGAGCACGTGGGTGCCGTGCGCTACCGCGAGTACGCCGACCGGCTGTTCGCGCTGCTGCGGCCCGGCGGGCGGCTGCTCAACCACCAGATCGCGCGCCGCCCGGAGCGCGACGAGTCGGCCTACCACGTGGACGCCTTCATCGACGCGTACGTCTTCCCCGACGGCGAACTCGCGCCCGTGGGCCGGACCGTGGGCACCCTGGAGGACGCCGGCTTCGAGGTGCGCGACGTGGAGGCGCTGCGCGAGCACTACGCGCTGACGCTGCGCCAGTGGGTGCGCAACCTGGAGGAGCGCTGGCCCGAGGCGGTCCGGCTGACCTCGCCCGGGCGGGCCCGGGTCTGGCGGCTCTACATGGCCGCGTCCGCGCTGGCCTTCGAGCGCAACCGGATCGGCGTCAACCAGGTGCTCGCGGTGAAGCCGGGCGCCGGGGGCGCCTCCGGGTCGGCGCTGCGCGCCCGGGTCTGGACGGACGCCCCGGGCCGGTGAACGGGGCAGGGCCGGGACCCCCGACGGGGTCCCGGCCCTGCGTGCGTCCGCGCGGCGGCTACTCCGCCTTGATCGCGTTCAGCATGTTCAGCTTCGCGGCGCTGCGGGCCGGCCACATCGCGGCCAGCACGCCCACCAGCGCGGCGAGCAGCAGGAAGACGCCGATGCGGTCCCAGGGGATCACCATCGCGTAGTGCGGGATGGAGTCCTTCACGGTCTGGCCGATCGCCCAGCCCAGGAAGGTGCCCATCGCCACGCCGACCAGGGCGCCGAAGACCGAGATGACCACGGCCTCCAGGCGGATCATGCGCTTCACGCGGGGCCGGTCGAGGCCGATCGCCCGCAGCATCCCGATCTCCTGCTGGCGCTCGAAGACCGACATGGCCAGGGTGTTCACGACGCCCAGGACCGCGATGACCAGGGCCATCGCCAGCAGGCCGTACATGATGTTCAGGAGCATGTTGATCATGCCGCCGAAGGTGTCGCGGATGTCCTGCTTGTCCATCACGCTGATGGCCGGGTTCTTGCCCAGCGCGTCCACCAGGGCCTGCTCGTTGGCGGCCGTCTCGCCGCCCTTCATCTTCACCAGGATCTGCGGCACGTACGGGTCGCTGTCGTGCGCCTTGACCACCGAGAGCGGGGCCGCGACCGAGGACAGCATGTCGTTGCCCTCGTAGACCGCGCCGATGGTCAGCTCGCCGGTCTTGTCGTCGGCGAACTTCACCGGGACCGCCTGGCCGACCTTCCAGCCCTGCTTGCCGGCCGTCTCCCGGTCCACCGCGATGCGGCCCTGGGCCAGCGAGTCCAGCGAGCCCTCGACCGTGGTGACGTTCAGGACCTTGTCCAGGTCGCCCGGGACGACCGCGGTGACCGTCTGGCCGCTGCCGCCGACCTCCGCGTAGGTGTTCTGCTGCGGCATGGCCGCCTCGACGCCCGGGGCCTTGCGCACGGCCGTCAGCGCGGACGGGTCCAGGTTCATGCCCCCAGCCGCCATCTGGATCATGTAGTCGGCCCGGATGTTGTCCGTGGTCGTCTTCTCGATCGCCTGGCCCACCGAGATGCCCAGCACCGACAGGCCGGTGACCAGGGTCAGGCCGATGGCCAGGGCGGAGGCGGTGGCGCCGGTGCGGCGCGGGTTGCGCACCGCGTTCTGCGCGGCCAGCTTGCCGGAGACCCCGAAGCCCTTCACGAGCAGCGGGCGGATCAGCGCGATGACCGGGCGGGACAGCAGCGGGATCAGCACGATCAGGCCGATCAGCGCGAAGAACGCGCCCGCCCCGATGACGTACTTGCCCTCCTTGCCGATGGCGGCGCCGCCCACGATGCCCGCCGCGCCGATCAGGGTGATCACGGCGCCGATGCTGTTGCGCAGCACCAGGGACTTGGTGGTGGCGATCGCGTGGACGCTGCTCATCGCGGCGACCGGCGGGATCCTGGCGGCGCGGCGGCCGGGCAGCCAGGCGGCGATCACGGTGACCAGGACGCCGACGACCAGGCCGGAGACGATCGCGGCGGGGGAGACCACCAGCGGGCCCGCGGGGACCTTCATGCCGAAGGCCGCCATGCCCGAGCGCAGCCCGGCCGCCAGGCCGAGGCCGAGCGCGATGCCGACGACGGACGCCAGGACGCCCACCACCAGGGCCTCCAGGAGGACCGAGCGGGTGATCTGCTTGCGCGAGGCGCCCACGGCGCGCATCAGCGCGAGCTCCTTGGTGCGCTGGGCGACCAGCATGGTGAAGGTGTTGGAGATCAGGAAGACGCCGACGAAGAGCGCGATCCCGGCGAAGGCGAGCAGCATCTGCTTGAGGCCGCTCATGCCCTCGTCGATGGACTTGGCCTCCTCGTCCGCGAGGGCCTTGCCGGTCTTGGCCTCGGCGTCCTTGGGGAGCATCGGCTTGATCTCGGACAGCAGGGTGTCGGCGGAGGCGCCGGGCTTGGCCGTGACCTGGACGTTCGCGAAGTAGCCGGGCTTGAGGTAGAGCTTCTGGGCCACCTCGGTGTCGAAGAGGACCAGGCTGCCGCCCGCGCTCACGCCGCCGTCGTCGGTCGTGTAGACGCCGGCCAGGGTGTACTCCTTCACCGGGCCGTTGGTCGCCACCCGGACCCGGTCGCCGACCTTGTAGTCGCCCTTGGACGCGGTCTCCCGGTCCAGGGCGACCTCGTCCGCCGAGGCGGGGCCGTGGCCCTGGACGAAGGAGTAGCGCTCGTCCTCGCCGTCCGCGCCCGGGGCGAAGTTGGCGCCCTTGTTGGCCCAGCCGGAGCCGATCAGCTTGCCCTTGCCGTCGTCGACACCGGCGAAGCCGTCGACCCGGCCCGCGGCGTGCGCGACGCCGTCAAGGCGGTTGATCTTGTCGACGGTCGCGGCGGGGACGCCGGGTTCCTTCTGGTCCCGCGAGGAGTACGTGGTGACGCCGACGGCGATCTTGTCGTAGCCCTTGGCGGTCTGGCCGCGGAAGGCGTTGGAGAGGGTGTCGGAGAAGACCAGGGTGCCCGAGACGAAGGCGACGCCGAGCATGACGGCGAGGAGGGTCATCAGGAGCCTGGCCTTGTGCGCGAGGACGTTGCGCAAGGCGGTACGGAACATGGGTGTCTTCTCAGTCCTGGGTACGGGGGCCGGGGCGGGCGCGGACGTGGGGAGGCCGAGGCCTCAGCTGGTGCGGCCCTTGGCGTCGAAGGCCTTCATGCGGTCGAGGACGCCGTCCGCCGTCGGGCTGAGCATCTCGTCGACGATCCGGCCGTCGGCGAGGAAGACCACGCGGTCCGCGTAGGAGGCGGCCACCGGGTCGTGGGTGACCATCACGACGGTCTGGCCGAGCTCGCGCACCGAGTTGCGCAGGAAGCCGAGCACCTCGGCGCCGGAGCGCGAGTCCAGGTTGCCGGTCGGCTCGTCGCCGAAGATGATCTCGGGCCGGGAGGCCAGGGCGCGGGCCACGGCGACGCGCTGCTGCTGGCCGCCGGAGAGCTGGGCGGGGCGGTGCGAGAGGCGGCCGGAGAGGCCGATCATGTCGATGACCTGCTGGACCCACTGCTTGTCCGGCTTGCGGCCCGCGATGTCCATGGGCAGCGTGATGTTCTCGTACGCCGTGAGGGTGGGCAGCAGGTTGAAGGCCTGGAAGATGAAGCCGATCTTGTCCCGGCGCAGCTGGGTGAGCTGCTTGTCCTTGAGCGAGCCGAGCTCGGTCTCGCCGATGCGCACCGAGCCGGAGCTGAAGCTGTCCAGGCCGGCCACGCAGTGCATCAGGGTCGACTTGCCGGAGCCCGAGGGCCCCATGATCGCGGTGAACTCGCCCTGGCGGAAGTCGACGGTGACGCGGTCCAGGGCGACCACCTGGGTCTCGCCCTGGCCGTACACCTTGGACAGCTCCTGGGCACGGGCGGCCACCGCGGTGGTGCGGTAGGCGGCGGAGGTGGTGGTCACGAGGGGGCGCTCCTGTGGGTCGGCTGGCTGTTCTCGGGGACCACTCCATCCTCTGCGCCGCACGGGCCCGGGTCGTCCGTCCCCGTGCCCGTTCCCGGGACAGCCTGGAGTCGGACCGGGAGGGACGGCCCTCCTCCTGAGGTATGACGGCGACCCCGAGGCGGCGGGGTCGCGGCGGGGGCCGCTCGAAACCGGTTGGAGGCCCGGTTTATCCGGGCTTGGGAGGGCGGCGACTTTCCGTCATTCCCGTGTTCGCGACTTTGCGGGCGCGGACCCCTCCCAAAGCACCCGGAACCCTCGCGACCTGGGCTGACACACCCTCAGGCGTCAATAAAATAAGACAACATCGGGCCAGTGTTCCGCTGATCGGGGGATGCGTCCCGGATAGGCTCATTGCCAACGCGGACCGCGCGCCGAGCCCGGATGGTGGAATGCAGACACGGCGAGCTTAAACCTCGCTGCCCCGCGTGGGCGTGCCGGTTCGAGTCCGGCTCCGGGCACGTCCTCCGCAGGTGCGGAGGGCGGCGGTTCACCGAAGATCCTCCCCAGGCACTAGGGTGTTTCTTTTGCTCTCCCATTACTCTTGAGCCAAGGCCGCAGTGGGCGGCCATGGAGGAGTGAGATGAGGAGCAGTAACCCGGTCTTCTCGCGACGGGGGTTCAGCCGCGACAACGGCGGCTACGCGGGCTTCAACGCGCAGCAGCCGCAGGCCGGGGGCCCCGCCGTCGGAACGAACCCGTACGCGACGAACCCGTACGCGACCAACCCCTACGCGCAGCAGGACGCCCAGCTGGGCGCCCCGGGACAGGCCCCGGCCCGCTCCGGCGCGATGACCATCGACGACGTGGTGAGCCGTACGGCGATCACGCTCGGCACGGTCTTCGTGACCGCGGTCCTGGCCTGGCTGCTGCTGCCGGTCGACCCGGCCAACCTGAACAAGTCGTACGGCATCGGCATCGGCGCGGCCCTGGTCGCCTTCGTGCTGGCCATGGTCCAGTCGTTCAAGCGCAAGCCGGTCCCCGCGCTGATCCTGGGCTACGCGGCCTTCGAGGGCGTCTTCCTCGGCGTGATCTCCAGCGCCGTCTCGACGTACGTGACGGCGGGCGCGGTCCCGCAGGCGGTGCTCGGCACCATGGCGGTCTTCGCCGGCGTGCTCGTGGCGTACAAGGCGGGCTGGATCCGCGTCAACCGCCGCTTCTACGGCTTCGTGATGGCGGCGGCGCTCGGCTTCGTGCTGCTGATGGCCGTGAACGCGCTGTTCGCGATCTTCGGCGGCGGTGACGGCCTGGGCTTCCGCAGCGGCGGCCTCGGCATCGTGTTCGGCATCATCGGCATCATCCTCGGTGCCTGCTTCCTCGCCCTGGACTTCAAGCAGGTCGAGGACGGCATCACCTACGGCGCTCCGCGCGAGGAGTCCTGGCTGGCGGCCTTCGGCCTCACCATGACCCTGGTCTGGATCTACCTGGAGTTCCTGCGGCTGATCTCGATCCTGCAGGGCGACGACTAGCGGGTCGTCCCGGCGCGGTAAGGCGCAGTACGCAGTACGTCCCGCGCGAGCGGGGGAAGGGCCCGTCCGGCAGCCGCCGGGCGGGCCCTTCCGCGTGCTCTCGGTGTTCCCGGTCCTTCCAGGTCGTGGCGACGGTCGTCGCCGGGTGAGGGGGAGCCGGAGGGGGCCTACAGCAGCTTGCGGGCGGCCCGCCTCAGGTCGTACTCGTGGACGATCGCCTTCGCGTGTCCGTACGCGAGATCGTGTTCGCCCCGGAGCCAGCTGACCTTCTCCTCGAAGCGCACGAGGGAAGGGCCTTCCTCGACGGTGCGGATCCAGTCGGACACCTCACGACCGGTGCAATGGGGGATGCGGGAGAGCAGGTTGCGATGGGTCTCTTCGGAGAAGACTTGGGACATCGGCGCCTCCGGTTCTCACGGTGCTGGTCCTTCACTGCACCGTGCCTGAGCGTTCGCCCGTTGGCAACAGTCCCCGGACGGCGCATAGGGTCGCGGAGTGCTTGATACGAGTGGACTGACGGCCGCGGTGGAGCGGCTGGCCGACCGGCTGCGGGCCGCCCCGCAGAGCCGTCTGCAGCGCGGTACGGCGGCCGGCGCACTGGCCCTGGCCAGGGAGTTGTCCGCGCGCGCCCAGCGCCTGGAGGCGCCCGGGGAGCCCGTGCGGACCATGCCGGACGCGGGCGTCTTCGCCGTCGGTGACCAACTCGTGGTCGCCGGAAACGATTTGGCGCAGGTCCTGCGAACGGCCCCGGCCGGCTCCGGTGCGGAGCTGGACGAGGCCGTGCGACTGGTGGCGGACGCTACAGCGAGGCTATGACGCGGTCCGCCAGGATGTAGACGTTCTCCTCGGCGGCCCCGCCGCAGGAGAAGGTCAGCGCGTAGGCGCCGGACACCCCGGAGCCGCCCAGCAGGACCGGGGCGTGCCCGGCGCGCAGCGCCTCGGCGAGCTTCTCGGCCGTCTCGCGGTGGCCCGGGGTCATGCACAGGGTGGTGCCGTCGGCGAAGACGTACACGTCGAGGGTGCCCAGCGGGCCCGGCCGGACGTCGGTGAGCGCGGTGCCGGTCTCGGCCAGCTCCTGCAGCCGGGACACGGTGCGCTCGTGGTCGGTCACCACGGGCGTCTGCACCGGCACGAAGTCCGGGTGCGAGGGGTGGCGGCGGCGGGCGGCGGCCAGCTCCGGGGAGTCGCCCTCGTGGCCGTCCACGGCCTCCTCGAGCTCCGCCAGGTCCATGGCGTCCATCGCGTCCAGGCCCAGCGCCTCCAGGCCCGCGAAGTCCGCCTGGCGCGGTACGAAGTAGGGGGCGTCGTCGCCGGTGACCCCGAGCAGGGACGGCGCGTCGGCGGCGTCACGGGCCTCCTGGGCGGCCCAGAAGGCCCTGGCCTCGGCGAGCTCGCGCTCGCGCTCCTCGGCCAGCGCCTCGGCGACGGCGGCGCGGATCTCCGCCGTGTCCGCGGCCTCGGCGCGGGCGTGCGGGACCGCGGCCCGGGCCTCGCGGGCCGCGACGAGCTCCTCGCGCAGGGCCCCGACCTGGCGGCGCAGCCCGTGGGCGGCGTGCAGGGCGGCGGCGCCCACGGCCGTGGCAGCGGCCGTGGTCACGAGGAGGGCAAGAGACATGGCGCTCACTGACGTTCTCCCGGTTCCATAGTTCCCCCGACTTCCTACCTCAGCTTGTCGTGGGACCTCGCCCGCTGTCAGTGCATAACGTCACGAATTGGACAGGTCTTTCGGCCTGGTGTTTAGTCCTGGCAAGGCTACGACCTGCGCAAATGAATCTCCCCCAGGAGATTGGTCACATCCTGGGGGAGATTCGGTCACGGCCTGGACGCGGAGGGCCCGGCCGCGGGGCTCAGCTCAGGCGCTCGATCACCATCGCCATGCCCTGGCCGCCGCCCACGCACATGGTCTCCACGCCGAACTGCTTGTCGTGGAACCGCAGCGAGTTGATCAGCGTGCCGGTGATCCGGGCGCCGGTCATGCCGAAGGGGTGGCCGACGGCGATGGCGCCGCCGTTGACGTTCAGCTTCTCCATCGGGATGCCGAGGTCGCGCTGGGACGGGATCACCTGGGCGGCGAACGCCTCGTTGATCTCGAACAGGTCGATGTCGTCCACGGACAGGTTCGCCCGCTTCAGCGCCTGCTTCGTGGCCTCCACCGGGCCCAGGCCCATGATCTCCGGGGACAGGCCGCTGACGCCGGTCGAGACGATCCGCGCCAGCGGGGTCAGGCCGAGCTCGCGGGCCTTGGTGTCGCTCATGATCACCAGGGCGGCGGCGCCGTCGTTGAGCGGGCAGCAGTTGGCCGCGGTGACCAGGCCGTCGGGGCGGAAGACCGGCTTGAGGCCCGCCACGCCCTCCATGGTGACGCCCGCGCGGGGGCCGTCGTCCTTGGAGACCACGGTGCCGTCGGGGAGCGTCACCGGGGTGATCTCGCGCTCCCAGAAGCCGTTCTTCAGGGCCTCCTCGGCGAGGTTCTGCGACCGTACGCCGAACTCGTCCATGTCCTGGCGCGTCACGCCCTTGAGGCGGGCCAGGTTCTCGGCGGTCTGCCCCATCGCGATGTACGCGTCCGGGACCAGGCCGTCCTCGCGCGGGTCGTGCCAGTCGGTCCCGGTCTGCTCGGCGCGCGCCGCGGTGCGGGCCTCGGCCTCGGCGAACAGCGAGTTGTGGGTGTCGGGCCAGGAGTCGGAGTTGCCCTTGGCGAACCGGGACACCATCTCCACGCCCGCGGAGACGAAGACGTCGCCCTCGCCGGCCTTGATGGCGTGCAGCGCCATCCGGGAGGTCTGGAGCGAGGAGGAGCAGTAGCGGGTGACCGTACAGCCCGGCAGGTGGTCCATGCCCATCTGCACGGCGACGATGCGCCCCAGGTTGTTGCCCTGCTCGCCGCCGGGCAGGCCGCAGCCGAGCATCAGGTCGTCGATGTCGCGCGGGTCCAGCTCGGGGACCTTGGCGAGAGCTGTCTGGATGATCGTGGCCGTCAGGTCGTCGGGGCGCAGGTCCTTGAGCGACCCCTTGAAGGCGCGGCCGATGGGGGAGCGGGCGGTGGAGACGATCACGGCTTCGGGCATGAGGGGCTCCAGACGGGAGGGGCGGCGCGCAGCGCCTCGTTGAGGGGCGGTGGCCGGGAGACGGGTGGGCGGGGGCAGGGCTTTTGTGAAGTTACCTGCACGTAGAGCAGAGGTCACCGCCTGGGACGTGTGACGCGGGCCTCTTTTCTAAGCGAGCGCTCAGTCCTGCCCCCGGTATTCCCGGAGCGGCCCTCAGGCCGGGCTCGCCCCCTCCGCCACCGGGTCCGGGGCCGCCGTCAGCCGCCGGCGCCTGCGGTGCTTGAGCAGGGCCCAGGGGGCCCGGGCCCCCGTGACCTCCGTACCGCCCTGCTTGACGGCCGTGGCCGCCGCCTTGGCGACCGTCAGCATGCCCTCGTCGCGGTCCGCCTCCAGGCGGTCCGCCTCCGGCCACAGCCCGAGCGCCGCGCAGACCGTCGGCAGGACGGCCATCGCGGCGGTCGCGTACCCCTCGGCCGACGGGTGGTAGTTGTCCACCGCGAACATCTCGCGCGGGTTCGCCGCGAACTCCGGGCCCAGCAGGTCGCCCAGCGACACCGTGCGCCCGCCCTGCTCGACCACCACGATCGTCTGGGCCGCCGCCAGCTGCCGGGAGGCCCGGCGGGCCAGCCAGCGCAGTGGCTGCGGCACCTGCTCCACGGTGCCCAGGTCGGGACAGGTGCCCACGACCACCTCGGCGCCCGCGGTGCGCAGCCGCCGCACGGCCCCCGACAGGTGGCGCACCGACTCGGTCGGCGGCATCCGGTGCGTGACGTCGTTGGCGCCGATCATCAGCACGCACACGTCCGGCGGCACCGCGGGGGCCGCGAGCAGCAGCGAGACCTGGCGGTCCAGGTCGTCGGAGCGGGCCCCGGGCAGCGCGACGTTGCGCAGCTCCACCGGGCGCTCGGCGACCGCCGCCAGCCCGGAGGCGAGCAGGGCGCCGGGGGTGTGGCCGGGGCGGCGCACGCCCTGTCCGGCCGCCGTGGAATCGCCCAGAAGAGCGAGCCGCAGAGGGTCCAGACCGCCGTACGCGGTGCCGTACCGACCGTCGGCGCTCGGCGGTACGGGCGCGATCGAACCGCCCACCGAGCGCCTGGCCATCGCCGCCTCGGCGAGCAGGACGCCCACCGCCGCGGCGCCCAGCAGTCCGATGCTCCCGCCGCCGTACGCCGCGCCCGCGGCGATCCGCCGTGCCACCCTCGCCCTTGACATAGGGGCAGCCACCTCCTTCAGGCCGTACACCAGCTAACTGCCCCGTAGTCGAGCCCCACTACGCATACGCTGGCGGCACCATTACGGAGACCCCGGAGAATACGGTGCAATTCCACGACTCGATGATCAGCCTCGTCGGCAACACCCCGCTGGTGAAGCTCAACAACGTCACAACGGGCCTGCGGGCGACCGTCCTGGCCAAGGTCGAGTACTTCAACCCGGGCGGGTCGGTCAAGGACCGCATCGCCCTGCGCATGATCGAGGCGGCCGAGCAGAGCGGCGCCCTGCGGCCCGGCGGCACCATCGTCGAGCCGACCTCCGGAAACACCGGGGTCGGCCTGGCGATCGTGGCCCAGCAGAAGGGCTACAAGTGCATCTTCGTCTGCCCCGACAAGGTGTCCACGGACAAGATCAACGTCCTGCGGGCCTACGGCGCGGAGGTCGTCGTCTGCCCGACGGCCGTCGACCCCGAGCATCCGGACTCGTACTACAACGTCTCCGACCGCCTGGTGCGCGAGACGCCGGGCGCCTGGAAGCCGGACCAGTACTCGAACCCGAACAACCCCCGTTCGCACTACGAGACGACCGGTCCCGAGCTCTGGGAGCAGACCGAGGGGAAGATCACCCACTTCGTCGCGGGCGTCGGCACCGGGGGCACCATCTCCGGCACCGGCCGCTACCTCAAGGAGGTCAGCGAGGGCCGGGTGAAGGTCATCGGCGCGGACCCGGAGGGCTCGGTCTACTCCGGCGGCTCCGGCCGCCCCTACCTGGTCGAGGGCGTCGGCGAGGACTTCTGGCCCACCGCCTACGACCAGGACGTCACGGACCGGATCGTCGCGGTCTCCGACAAGGACTCCTTCCAGATGACCCGGCGCCTGGCCAAGGAGGAGGGCCTGCTGGTCGGCGGCTCCTGCGGGATGGCCGTGGTGGGCGCCCTCGAGGTCGCCAAGGAGCTCGGCCCGGACGACGTGGTGGTCGTGCTGCTGCCCGACAGCGGCCGCGGCTACCTGTCGAAGATCTTCAACGACGAGTGGATGGCCGACTACGGCTTCCTGGAGGACTCCGGCCCGTCCGCCAACGTCGGCGACGTGCTGCGCGACAAGGAGGGCGGGCGGATCCCCAGCCTGGTGCACATGCACCCGGAGGAGACCGTCGGCCAGGCCATCGAGGTGCTGCGCGAGTACGGCGTCTCGCAGATGCCGATCGTCAAGCCGGGCGCCGGGCACCCCGACGTGATGGCCGCCGAGGTCATCGGCTCGGTCGTGGAGCGCGAGCTGCTGGACGCGCTGTTCGCCCAGCGCGCCTCGCTGGAGGACCCGCTGGAGAAGCACATGTGCGAGCCGCTGCCGCAGGTCGGCTCCGGCGAGCCGGTGGCGGACCTGATGGCGGTGCTGGGCCGGGCCGACGCGGCGATCGTGCTGGTCGAGGGCAAGCCGACCGGGGTGGTCAGCCGCCAGGACCTGCTGGCGTTCCTGGCCAAGTCCGGCAGGTGACGGGCGCGGGGGCCGGGTTCGCGCAAACGGTACGGGAGCGACACGTACCGGCAGCACCCGCTTAACACGGCTCCTGCACAGTGGTGGTTGTCGGCGTCACGGACTTCCGGAGCGGCTCCCGGACCTCCCTCGACGCCCAGGACGCGCCTTCGGCCCTGACCCGGACCGCGTCCCTCGCGGGGACCGCCGTCGTCCCGCCCCCCTTCACGGGGGTGCGGCGGTCCCCGCGCAACACTTCCGGGCCCTCAGTCCTCCCAGTCGGGGGCGGGCCCGCGCTCCTTGTGGCGGGCCCACGGCCAGCCGCGGGCGGCGTGCACGGCGTTGACGCCGACGATGCCCAGCCAGCTGACGACCAGGCCCTCCATCCCGGCGTTCACCGCGCCGATCGCCGACAGCGGCACGGCGAGGACCAGCGAGACCGCGGCGAAGCCGAAGCGCTCGCCGAATCCGGAGCCGGGGCGTGCCTCGGGCCGGCCGCCGCGGGCCACGGCCACCTGGCGCTCGGCCAGGTGGCGGCGCACGCGCCGGTCGATGGTGGAGTCCATGCGCTGCTCGACCTTCTCCAGGAAGGACTCGATCAGCGCGGACTCGTACTCCGTGCCCAGCTCGCGCCGGGCGTGCAGGGTGGCGTCGAGCTCCTTGGTGAGCTCCGGGTCGCGGGCGTCCATGGAGGCCACGGTACGGAGCGCGGGGCCCCGGGTCAGTGGGGCTAGCCCCCTTCTTCAGGGTCCTGCGGGCCTCCCCACTTGCCCGCCTGCATACGCTCATGCAGAGTTCTTCCTTACTGAATAACCCAGGGAGGGACGGGCCGACCCATGAGCGAGAGCAGCACCCCCGCCGCACGGCTGCAGGGGCTCTTCGAGGGGCACCGGCTCACCCCGACCCAGCGGCGCATCGCGCACTGCATGGTGCGCAGGGCCGCCGACGTCCCCTTCCTGTCCAGCGTGGAGCTGGCCGAACTGGCCGGGGTCAGCCAGCCCTCCGTGACCCGCTTCGCGGTGGCCCTCGGCTTCGACGGCTACCCGGCGCTGCGCAAGCACCTGCGCGACGTGGCACCGGCCGGGCCCGCCGACGCCGGGGCGCCCAACGAGTACCAGCAGGCCGTCCAGGCCGAGATCGAGAACCTCCGCCACCTCGCCGGACTGCTCGCCGACCCGGCGCCGGTCGAGCGCGCGGGCCGGCTGCTCGCCGCCTCCCGCCCGCTGCCCGTGCTCGGCCTGCGCGCCGCGTCCTCCCAGGCCCGCGGCTTCGGCTACTTCGCGGCCAAGGTCCACCCCGACGTCCGGCTGCTGGACGAGGGCGGCTCCATGCTGGCCGACCGGATCGACGCGGCGGCCCGGGCCGGGGCCACCGCCCTGCTCTGCTTCGCCCTGCCCCGCCACCCGCGCGAGGTCGTCGACGCCCTGGCCCACGCCCGCGCGGTCGGCCTGACCGTGGTCACGGTCGCCGACTCGGCCTTCGCCCCGGTCGCCCGCCACAGCGACCTGCTGATCCCGGCCGCCGTCGGCACGGGCCTGGCCTTCGACACGGCCTGCGCCCCGATGCTCCTGGGCCGGGTCCTGCTGGAGGCCATGTGCGACCACATCCCGGACGCCCAGTCCCGCCTGGAGGACTTCGACGCGGGGGCGGCGGCGCGCGGGCTGTTCGTGGAGTAGCCGCACGGGCGACGCCGCGCCCCCCCGGGGGGCGGGGACCGCCCCGCGGGCCCGCCGCCCCCCCCCGCCCCCCCCGCCGCACAGCGCCCGGGGGGCGCCGCCGCCGGGCCTGTTCTGCGAGCCCCCCCCGGGCCCCCCCCCCGCCCCTCGGGGGCGCGGCGTCGCTGACGGGGGCCGGGTCGGTCAGAGTTCCAGCTCGGCCTCGATCTTCTTGAGCTGGTGCCGGGCCATCGCCAGGTTCGCCCGGTCCTTGTCGAGGGCCAGGTAGAGGAAGAGCCCGTTGTTCCCCCGGCCCTTGAGCAGCCGGATCAGGTGGTACTGGGTGCCCAGCGTGATCAGGATGTCCTCGATCTCGTCCTTCAGGCCGAGGTGCTCCATGGTGCGCACCTTGGCGCGCACCACGTCGGTGTTGCCGGCCGCGGCCACGTTCAGGTCGAGTTCCTTGCCGCCGCCGATGGTGCCCAGGGCCATGCCGCTGGTGTAGTCGACGAGGGCGGCCCCGACCGCGCCGTCGATGATGGTGGTGGCTTCCTTGAGTGCGGTTTCCGCGTTCGCCATGGTGATCGCTCTTCCTTTTCTGCGGTTCTTCCTGGGTGTTCTTCTCGCCTGCGGTCGTCCCGCGTGGGGGTTTCCTGGGTGGGGGTCTTCTGCCTGGGTGTTTCCCGCGTGGGGGGAAGGTGTGCTGGTCAGGCGTGCTCCAGGCGTTCGAGGGCGTGGTCGACGAGCTCGCCGATCCGGGCGCCGGAGCGGCGCGCCTCCAAGTGGAGGCGGCCCACGTTGATGCGCTCCTGGGCGAGCAGGGTCAGCACCGCGCTGTTCCCGGCCGCGTACGTGGCCACGTAGCCCCGCTCGCCGCGGATGAGCAGCTCCCGGAACCCGCCCCGGTCGGTGGCGTCGGCGAGCCTCAGGGCCACGCCGAGCGCGGCGGCGGTGAGGGCGGCGACGCCCTCGGCCTCCACGTCCGCGGTGTCCTGGGCGAGCACGAGGCCGTCGGCGGTGGCGGCCAGCACACCGGTGAGCTGCGGGAGCCGGGCCCTGAGGCGGCGCAGTTCGCCGAGCACCTCGGTCTCTGCCGTCATGAGCTGTCTCCTCTCGGCGCGCAGTTCGGCGCGCAGTCTGAGGGCGCGTTTCACAGGTGGGCCTCCAGGGCGTCGCGGAGTCTGCGGAGCAGGGCGATGTCCGGGTCCTCGGGAGCGGGGAGCCCGGCGATCCAGGCGGGCAGCACGGGCCCGGTGTCCGCGTCGTCCGGGGTGTCGACCAGCCCGGCCGCCGCCATCCGCCGCACCTCCAGGAGCGTGTGGAAGGCGGGGCGCCCCAGCCGCCGGGCGATCCCGGCCGGGTCGAGCAGCCCGTCGGCGCACTCCAGGACGGCCTGCTGGCGGCGGGTGACGCGCTGGCCGGGCGGCAGCTCGCGGGGCAGCACCGGCGCGGTGTCCAGGGCCGGGTAGGGCCAGGTCCGATCGAGCAGCTCGCGGCGCCGGGCGCACTCGCGCTCCACGGCCCCGGCCGACACCGGGTGGGCGCCGTCGCCCCGGCCGCCCACTACTCCGTACCGGAAGCGGGTGGGCGCGCTGCCGGGGGCGAGCGCGAAGTAGGCGGCGTCGAAGAGGGCGCCGAGCCGGCAGACCTCGCGCGCGCCCTGGGTGAGCACCCCGGGGGCGATCCGTCCGGCGGCGGTGAGCAGCAGGTCGAGCGCGGGCGAGAAGGGGCTCTCCGCGTGCACGACCGCCCCGTCGGCCAGCCACAGCGTGCCGGTGGGCCGGGACAGGGTGCCGGTGGCCCGCTCGCCCGCGAGGCGCAGCAGCATCGGGGAGAGGGCGGGTCCCGTGGGGGCGGGCGCGGTCATCCGAGGACCAGCCGTTCGGCCAGTTCCCGCAGGCGTATCCGGGCCAGGGCGAGGTTGCCGGTGTCGCGGTCGAGCCAGACGTGCAGGAAGACGCTGCTGTCGAAGGCGGTCTCGACGAAGCGCAGGACGTGGAAGCCGGTGCGCCCGGTGACGATGAGGTCCTCGACCGGCGGGCCCTTGTGGCCGGGGCCGTCGGTGCTGTCGGGACCGTCGGGCGCGAAGGCGGGGAACTCGGCGGCGACGCGGGCCAGTTCGGCGGTCTCCGCGGCGTTCGCCTCGTGGTCGCCGTCGGGTGCCTCGCCGACGGTGCCCAGGGCGAGGCCGCTGGTCCAGTCGACGAGGGCGGCGCCGCGCGCGCCCGGCAGCCGCATGGCTTCGAGCAGACATTCGTCGATACCGGGCACGCGTACCTCCCCTCCCCAGGGCCGGTGTGCGCGAGACGCTACGCAAGGTGGTGGGGGAGGACGGGAGTTCTGGCATTTTCCATCGGAACATGCCCCGGATCGTTCGAAGCGTGGGGTGAACTGCTCGATCAGGAGCGACGGGGGATCGGAACCGATCGGAACTGGTCGGGTCCACCCGGTGGCCGCCGCCGCGCCCGCTCCCGCGTCAACCCGGCGCCCCGGGACGCCCCCGGAGGGTCACGCCCGCCGCGTCGCACCAGCGCGTGGACGTGACCGCCGCGTCACACCAGCGCGTCGGCGTGCCCGCCGCCCGCCTCCGCCACGATCTCCGCCACCGTCTGCGCCTCCCGCATGGTGGCGAACCGCACGCCGCCCGCCGCCTCCGGGTCCTCCGCGAAGCCGTGCACCCCCGGCCTCGGCAGCGAGTTGTAGGCGTAGTGGGTGGCGAAGTAGTACGCGCCGGTGTCCAGCGCCGCCACCAGGTCGCCCTGCTCCAGGAGCGGCAGCGGGCGGCCCGCCGCGAGCAGGTCGCCGGCGAAGCAGGCGGGCCCGGCCACGTCCTGGACCACCTCTGGCCCCTCCTTGGGCGTCCCGTCCGGGCCGTAGGCGGCGATCCGCAGCGGCCAGGACGCCGGGTCGTAGACGGTACGGGTGGCCAGCTGGGCGCCCGCGTGCGTGACCGCGATCGGCCGCCCGCCCGCGCTCTTCGCGTACTCCACCCGGGACAGCACGGTCCCGTGCTTGGCCAGCAGCGACCGGCCGAACTCGGTGACCAGGCCGTAGCGCCCGTCGCGCAGTCCGGGCACGGCCCCGGCGAGCAGCCGGGCGTAGTCGGCGAAGGCCGGGGTCTCGGCGTCGGAGGCGAAGTTCACCGGCAGCCCGCCGCCGATGTCCAGGGTGTCGACCTGGCGCCGCCCGGCCTTGGCGTTGACCTCCTCGGCCAGCTCGAAGGCGGCGCGCACGCCCTCGGCCATCAGGGCCAGGGGGACGCCCTGGGAGCCGGTGTGGGTGTGCAGCCGGGTCAGCCAGGGGCGGTCGAGGAAGGCCCGCACCACGAAGTCCCTGGCGCCCTCGTCGCGCAGGGCGACGCCGAACTTGGAGGTGGCGGTCGCGGTGGACAGCGCGCCGATGGCGCCCGCGCCCACCTGGGGGTTGACCCGCAGGCCCAGCGGCGAGGAGGTGGGCGCGGAGGCCACCAGGGCGTCCAGGCGGGCCAGCTCCTGGGGGTTGTCGGCGTTGACCGCGATGCCCAGGGCGAGGGCCTCGCGCAGCTCGGCGGGGGTCTTGGCGGGGGAGTCCAGGACGGTGCGGGAGGGCGGCACCCCGGCGGCCCGGGCCAGCGCCAGCTCGCCGGGGCTGGCCACCTCGGCGCCCAGGCCGCAGGCGTGCAGCAGGCGCAGCACGGGCACCAGCGGGCACGCCTTGACCGCGAAGGCGTGCAGCACGGGGGCGGGCGAGAGGTCCGCGAAGGCCGCGCGCAGGGACGCGCAGGAGGCGCGGACCCCGGCGGTGTCGAGGAGGGCGACGACGGGGCGGCCGGGGCCGACCAGGCCCTGGGAGACGGCCGCCCGCACGGCGAGGTCGCGGCGGCGCGCCGCCGGGGAAGCGCTTTCCGTAGCCATGTCCGCAAGCCAATCACCGCGCGCGGCCCGGCGCAGCTGTTGACTACAAGTATTCAGGCATCCAGGATGTGAATGACAAGACGTCACCAAGGGAGGCACCGCCATGTCAGGACCCCGCCCCGTTCGAGCCCCGCGCGGTACGGAACTGAGCGCCCTGGGATGGCAGCAGGAGGCCGCCCTCCGGATGCTCCAGAACAACCTCGACCCCGAGGTCGCCGAGCACCCCGACAAGCTCGTCGTCTACGGCGGCACCGGCAAGGCCGCCCGCGACTGGCGCTCCTTCGACGCCATGGTGCGCACCCTGCGGACCCTGAAGCAGGACGAGACGATGCTCGTCCAGTCCGGCCGCCCGGTCGGCGTGATGCAGACCCACGAGTGGGCGCCGCGCGTGCTCATCGCCAACTCCAACCTGGTGGGCGACTGGGCCAACTGGGAGGAGTTCCGCCGCCTGGAGCAGCTGGGCCTGACCATGTACGGCCAGATGACGGCCGGCTCCTGGATCTACATCGGCACCCAGGGCATCCTCCAGGGCACCTACGAGACCTTCGCCGCGGTCGCCGCCAAGAAGTTCGGCGGCACGCTGGCGGGCACCATCACGCTCACCGCCGGGCTCGGCGGCATGGGCGGCGCCCAGCCGCTCGCCGTCACCATGAACGACGGCGTGGCGATCTGCGTCGACTGCGACCCGCGCGCCATCGACCGCCGCATCGAGCACAAGTACCTGGACGTGAGGGCCGACTCCCTGGAGCACGCGCTCCAGCTGGCCGTCGAGGCGCGCGACGCCCGCCGGCCGCTCTCCATCGGCCTGCTGGGCAACGCCGCCGAGCTGCTGCCCCGGATGCTCGCCGAGTCCGCGCCGGTCGACATCGTCACCGACCAGACCAGCGCCCACGACCCGCTGGCCTACCTGCCGCTGGGCGTGGCCTTCGAGGACATGGCCGACGCCGCCGCCAAGGACCCGGCGGGCTTCACCACCCGCGCCCGCGAGTCCATGGCCCGGCACGTGGAGGCCATGGTCGGCTTCATGGACGCGGGCGCCGAGGTCTTCGACTACGGCAACTCCATCCGCGGCGAGGCCCAGCTGGCCGGGTACGAGCGCGCGTTCGCCTTCCCCGGCTTCGTACCGGCCTACATCCGGCCGCTGTTCTGCGAGGGCAAGGGCCCCTTCCGCTGGGCGGCGCTGTCCGGCGAGGCCTCCGATATCCACAAGACCGACAAGGCGATCCTCGACCTCTTCCCGGAGAACGAGTCGCTGGCCCGCTGGATCAAGATGGCCGGCGAGCGCGTCCACTTCCAGGGCCTGCCCGCCCGCATCTGCTGGCTCGGCTACGGCGAGCGCGACCGCGCGGGCGAGCGCTTCAACGACATGGTGGCCTCCGGCGAGCTCCAGGCGCCCCTCGCCATCGGCCGCGACCACCTGGACTGCGGCTCGGTGGCGTCCCCGTACCGCGAGACCGAGGCGATGCTGGACGGCTCCGACGCCATCGCGGACTGGCCGCTGCTCAACGCCATGGTCAACGTCGCCTCCGGCGCCTCCTGGGTCTCCCTGCACCACGGCGGCGGCGTCGGCATGGGCCGCTCCATCCACGCCGGGCAGGTCACGGTCGCCGACGGCACCCCGCTGGCCGGCGAGAAGATCCGCCGGGTGCTCACCAACGACCCGGGCATGGGCGTCATCCGGCACGTGGACGCGGGCTACGACACCGCGGAGTCGGTCGCGGCCGACAAGGGCGTGCGCGTCCCGATGCGCGAGGGCGCCGAGGGCGGCGCCGCGTGAGCGAGAGCTTCCACGCCATGTGGCGTTCGCTGCGGCCCAAAGGCCGCAGCGACGCCTCCGGCGGCTACCGGCGCTTCGCCTGGACCGGCGCCGACGCGGACTGCCGCCTGTGGTTCCGGATGCAGGCCGAGGCCCGCCGCCTGGACTACGAGGTGGACCGCAACGGCAACCAGTGGGCCTGGCTGGGCGACCCCGCCGCGGGCGACGCCGTCGTCACCGGCTCGCACCTGGACTCCGTCCCCGACGGCGGCGCCTTCGACGGCCCGCTCGGCGTCGTCTCCGCCTTCGCCGCGCTCGACGAGCTGCGGCGCAGGGGCGTCACCTTCAGCCGGCCGCTGGCCATCACCAACTTCGGCGACGAGGAGGGCGCCCGGTTCGGGCTCGCCTGCGTCGGCTCCCGGCTCGCGGCCGGACAGCTGGCCAAGGACAAGGCCTTCGAGCTGCGCGACGGCGACGGCGTCACCCTGCCCGCCGCCATGGAGCGGGCCGGGCTCGACCCCGAGGCCATCGGCCCCGACCCCGAACGCCTGGCCCGGGTCGGCGCGTTCGTCGAGCTGCACGTGGAGCAGGGCCGCGCCCTGGACCTGTCCGGCGACCCGGTCGGCATCGCCTCCGCCATCTGGCCGCACGGCCGCTGGCGCTACGACTTCCACGGCGAGGCCAACCACGCGGGCACCACCCGGCTGGCCGACCGGCGCGACCCGATGCTCACCTACGCCGAGACGGTCCTCGCCGCCCGGCGCGAGGCCGGACTCGCGGGCGCCGTCGCCACCTTCGGCAAGGTCTCCGTCGAGCCCAACGGCGTCAACGCCATCCCCTCCTTGGTGCGCGGCTGGCTGGACGCCCGCGCCGCCGACCAGGACGCCCTGGACGCGGTGACCACCGGGATCGAGAAGGCCGCCCGGGAGTACGCCGACCGGCACGGCACCGACCTGGCCGTGGCGCGCGAGTCCTTCACGCCGGTCGTGGAGTTCGAGCACGCCCTGCGCGACGAGCTGGGCCGGCTGCTCGGCGGGAAGGTCCCGGTGCTCGGCACGGGCGCGGGCCACGACGCGGGTATTTTGTCCGCCTCCGTGCCGACCGCCATGCTGTTCGTACGCAACCCCACGGGCGTCTCGCACTCCCCGGCCGAGTCCGCGGCCGAGGACGACTGCGTGGCCGGGGTGCTGGCACTGGCCGACGTACTGGAGGGACTCGCGTGCAGGTGACGTACTGGCTGGAACACGCCTGGCTGGACACCTACGTGGAGCCGGGCGTCCGCCTGGACGTCGCCGACGGCCGGATCACGGCCGTGCGCACTGGCGTCGAGGCCCCGCCCCCCGGCGCCGAGGTGCTCCGCGGCCTGACCCTGCCGGGCCTGGCCAACGCCCACTCGCACGCCTTCCACCGGGCCCTGCGCTCCACCGTGCAGGTGGGCTCGGGGACCTTCTGGACCTGGCGCGAGTTCATGTACCGGGCCGCCGGCCGGCTCACCCCTGACTCCTACTTCGACCTGGCGCGCGCCGTGTACGCGGAGATGGCGCTGGCCGGGATCACGGCCGTGGGCGAGTTCCACTACGTCCACCACGCCCCCGGCGGCGCCCGCTACGACGACCCCAACGCCATGGGCGAGGCCCTGGTCGCGGCCGCCGCCGAGGCCGGGATCCGCATCACCCTGCTCGACACCGCCTACCTCTCCTCGGGCTTCGGCGCCGCCCCCGACCAGCACCAGCTGCGCTTCAGCGACGGCACGGCCGAGGCCTGGGCCGAGCGGGTCTCCCAGCTCAAGGAGCGCGACGGCGTACGGATCGGGGCGGCGGTCCACTCGGTGCGCGCCGTCCCCGCCGCCGAGCTGGCCACGGTCGCCGACTGGGCGCGCGCCCGGCGGGCCCCGCTGCACGTGCACCTGTCCGAGCAGACCGCCGAGAACGAGCAGTGCCTGGCCGCGCACGGCGTCACCCCGGCCCGGCTGCTCGCCGACCACGGGGTGCTCGGCCCCCGCACCACCGGCGTGCACAACACCCACCTGAGCGACGAGGACGTCGCGCTCATCGGCGGCACCGGCACCGGCACCTGCATGTGCCCGACCACCGAGCGGGACCTGGCCGACGGGATCGGCCCGGCCGTCGCCCTGCAGCGGGCGGGCTCGCCGCTGTCCCTGGGCAGCGACAGCCACGCGGTGATCGACCTCTTCGAGGAGGCGCGCGCCATGGAGCTGGACGAGCGGCTGCGCTCGCGCACCCGGGGCCACTGGACGGCGGCGGCGCTGCTGCGCGCGGCGTCGGCGGACGGGCACGCGGCCCTGGGCTGGCAGGAGGCGGGGACGCTGGAGGCGGGCGCGCTCGCCGACTTCGCGACGATCACGCTGTCGTCGGTGCGCACGGCGGGGGCGGAGCCCCGGCTGGGCGCGGAGGTCGCGGTGTTCGCCGCGACGGGCGCGGACGTGACGGACGTGGTGGTGGGCGGACGGCGCGTGGTCCGCTCCGGCGCGCACACCGCGGTGGCGGACGTGCCCGGGGCGCTGCGCGCCTCGATCGCGGCGCTGCGCCACCCCTGAAGACCACCCCGCGGCAGAGGAGAGGAACCCCATGGCACCGACCACGCTCATCACCGGCATCCGCACCCTGGTGACCAACGACCCGGCCCTCGGCGAAGGGCCCCTCGGGCTCGTCGAGGACGCGGCCCTGGTGCTCGACGGCGAGGCGGTCGCCTGGGCCGGGCCCGCCGCACAGGCCCCCGCCGCGGACCGGTCGGTCGACGCGGGGGGCCGCGCGGTGATCCCCGGGTTCGTCGACTCCCACTCGCACCTGGTCTTCGCCGGCGACCGCACCGCCGAGTTCAACGCCCGCATGTCGGGGCGGAGTTACACGGCGGGCGGCATCCGCACCACGGTCGCCGCCACCCGGGCGGCCAGTGACGCGGAGCTGGAGGCCAACCTGGTGCGCCACCTGGGCGAGGCGCTGCGCCAGGGCACCACCACCTTCGAGACCAAGTCCGGCTACGGCCTCACCGTCGAGGACGAGGCGCGCGCCCTGCGGCTGGCCGCCGCCCACACCGACGAGGTCACCTACCTGGGCGCCCACATCGTCTCCCCGGACTTCGCCGAGGACCCCGCCGGGTACGTGGAACTGGTCACCGGCGCGATGCTGGACGCCTGCGCCCCGCACGCCCGCTGGATCGACGTGTTCTGCGAGAAGGGCGCGTTCGACGGGGACCAGGCGCGGGCCATCCTCACGGCGGGCCGGGCCAAGGGGCTGCTGCCCCGGATCCACGCCAACCAGCTGTCGTACGGCCCCGGGGTGCAGCTCGCCGTGGAGCTGGACGCGGCCAGCGCCGACCACTGCACCCACCTGACCGACGCCGACGTGGACGCGCTGGCCCAGGGCCGGACGGTGGCGACCCTGCTGCCCGGCGCCGAGTTCTCCACCCGCGCCGCGTGGCCGGACGCCCGCCGCCTGCTCGACGCGGGCGCCACGGTCGCCCTCTCCACGGACTGCAACCCCGGCTCCTCGTACACCTCCTCCATGCCCTTCTGCATCGCGCTCGCGGTGCGGGACATGGGCATGACCCCGGACGAGGCGCTGTGGTCGGCCACCGCGGGCGGCGCGGCGGCCCTGCGCCGCACGGACGTCGGCCGGCTGGCCCCGGGCGCCCGCGCCGACCTGGCCGTGCTCGACGCCCCGTCCCACGTCCACCTGGCCTACCGCCCCGGCGTCCCGCTGGTGCGCGAGGTGTGGCGGCGCGGGGAGCGGGTCGCGGGCTGAGCCCCGCCGTCCGGTCCCGCCCGTCCCTCCCGGCCCGTCCCCCACTCCTTGGTCCGGTCCGTCACGGACCGGTCACAAGAGGCCCGAGTGGCCCTGTCCGGGAGGGATTTCGACCGGTACCTTCCTGGAGCGGGGTCACGCAAGGCTCAAGGGGGAGACCGGGGGGTCGAGTTGAGCAGTGCACACAGCCGTGGCGCGGTACGGGTGCGGGTCGTGCGGCCGGGGGAGCTGACCGAGGGGGAGACCGAGGCCTGGCGCGAGCTGCGCGCCAAGTCCGGGCAGCCCCAGAACCCCTTCATGGAACCGGAGTTCACCCTCGCCGTGGCCGCCGTCCGGCCCGGCGCGCGGGTGGCCGTGGTGGTCGAGGACGGGGAGCCCGCGGGCTTCTTCGCGTACGAGACCGGCGGGCTCGGGCACGGGCGGGCCATCGGGCTCGGGGTGTCCGACTGCCAGGGGGCCGTGCTGCGGCCCGGGCTGGCGCTGGGCACGCGGGACCTGCTGCGCGCCTGCGCCCTGTCCGCCTGGGAGTTCGACAACCTGGAGGCCGGACAGCCGCTCTTCGCGCCGCACGCCGCCGAGGAGTTCGCCTCCCCGGTCGTCGACGTCGGCGAGGGCTACCCGGCGTACGAGCGCGAACTGCGCGCCCGCTCGCCCAAGTTCCTCAGGTCCACCCTCGCCAAGGAGCGCAGGCTGGGAGAGCGTTCCGGCGGACTGCGGTTCGTCTTCGACGAGCGCGACCCGGCCGTGCTGCGCACCCTGATGGAGTGGAAGTCCGCCCAGTACCGCAGGACCGGCCGCCGCGACCGCTTCGCCCAGGACTGGATCAGCGGCCTGGTCCGCGACCTGCACGGCTCCCGGGTGCCCGGCTGCGCCGGGACGCTCTCCGTGCTGTACGCGGGCGGGGCCCCGGTCGCCGCGCACTTCGGGCTGCGCTCGCGCACCGTCCTGTCCTGCTGGTTCCCGGCCTACGACCCGGCCCACGCCCGGTTCTCGCCGGGCCTGGTGCTGCACCTGCGGATGGCCGAGGCCGCCGCGGAGGCCGGGATCGGGATGCTGGACCTGGGGCGCGGCGCCGCCGAGTACAAGGACGCCCTCAAGACCGGCGAGCTGCGCGTCGGGGAGGGCGCGGCGGTGCGGGCCGGGGTCCGCGCGGGCCTGTGGTGGCTCGGCCACGAACCGGCCCGCCGCGCGCACAGCTTCGTCCGCGGCAGGCCCCGGCTCGCCGGGTACGCGCAGCGCGCGCTCAGCCGGGTCGGGCGCATCCGGGACACCTGAGCCCGCCGGCCGGCCGCTCCTGCTAGCAAGGCCCTTGGAGACAAGGGGAGTCGAGGCCGAAGAGGCTCGCGACAAGGGGAGTTCCGTACGGAATTCCGTACGCCGTCCCGCACCGCCACGTCGTCGCACCGTGAACCGGGGGAGCCGTGCAGCCACAGTCCGTCCCACAGCCCATCACCGTCTGCGAGATCGACCTGGGCGACCCGCGCGACCCGGCCGCCCCGGCCGTCCTGCGGCCCGCGCCCGGCGGCCGCCCGCCCACCGGGGGAGAGGTCTACGCCCTCGTCCGGCTGCGAGGCCGGCCCGTCGCCACCGCCGTCGGCCGGATCGCCCCGGGCGAGGACCCCGCGCGCGCCCTGGCCGCCCTGGCCAGGGCCCGGCTCGCGGGCGGCGTCCCCGCCGGGCCGCCCGCGCCCGCCGCCGCGCCGCCGCGCACCAGCGTGGTCGTCGCCACCCGCGAGCGGGCGGACCGGCTGGCCCGGGCCCTGGACTCGCTGCTCGCGCAGGACCACCCGGACTTCGCGGTCGTGGTCGTCGACAACGCCCCGGCCACCGACGCCACCCGGGACCTGGTCGACCGCGCGTACGCCGGCCGCGTGCGCTACGTCCGCGAGGACGTGCCCGGGCTCGCCTCGGCGCACAACGCGGGCGTGCGCGCCGCCGACGGCGACGTGGTCGCCTTCACCGACGACGACGTGGTGGCCGACCCGCACTGGCTCACCGCGCTCACCGCGCCGTTCGCCGCCGACGAGCGCCTGGGCTGCACCACCGGCCTGATCCTGCCCGCGCTGCTGCGCACCCCCGCGCAGATCCTCCTGGAGAGCCACGGCGGCTTCGCCAAGGGCTTCGAGCCGCGCCTCTACGACCCGCTGAGCCCGCCGCCCGACCAGCCGCTGTTCCCGTTCGCCGCGGGCAGCTTCGGCTCCGGCGCCAACATGGCCTTCCGGGTCCGGGCGCTGCGCGACACCGGTGGCTTCGACCCGGCGACCGGCACCGGCACCGCCGCGCGGGGCGGCGACGACCTGTACGGCTTCGTCAGCGTGCTGGCCGCGGGACACCGGCTGCGCTACGCGCCCGACGCCCTGGTCTGGCACCACCACCGGGAGACCTGGCAGGACCTGCGCGAGCAGGCGTACGGCTACGGGGCGGGCCTCACCGCGTACCTCACCGCCCTCCTGGTGCGCCGCCCGGCCCTGCTGCCCGCCGCCCTCGCCCGGCTGCCGCGCGGCCTGGCGCACGCCCGCGCCCTCACCGCCGCCCGCGGCGCCGCGGACACCGGCGCCGTCCCCGGCCAGCACGGCGGCGCCGCCCACCCCTGGCCGCGCGCGCTGTCCCGGCTGGAGCGGCGCGGCATGCTCTACGGGCCCGTCGGCTACCTGCGGGCCCGGCGCGCGCTGTCCTCGCGGGGCGTCCACGGCGTACCGGCGCGGGAGGGCAGATGAACGCCGCCGCGCGCATCCCGGTGCTGCTCTACCACGCGGTGATGGACGACCCGCCCGCCTGGATCGCCGAATTCACCGTCGCCCCAAGTGAGTTCGGGCGGCAGCTGGACGCGGTCGCCGCCAGCGGGCGCACCGCCGTGCCGGTCAGCGCGCTCGCCGCCTTCCTGGCCGGGCGGGGCGGACTGCCTCCCCGCCCGGTGGTGCTGACCTTCGACGACGGCTTCGCGGACCTGCCCGGGCCGACCGCCGAGGCCGTCGCCTCCCGGGGCCTGGCCGCCACCGCGTACCTGACCACCGGGGCGATCACCCGGGGCCGCGGCAGCCTGCTGCCGCCCGCGCCGATGATGGACCTCGCCGAGGCGCCGCTCCTGGAGCAGTACGGGATGGAGGTCGGCGGCCACACCGTCACCCACGCCCAGCTGGACACCCTGCGCGCCGCCGACCTGCACCGCGAACTGGCCGACTCCAAGCGGGCGCTGGAGGACGTGCTGGGCCACGAGGTGGCGCACCTGGCCTATCCGCACGGCTACAACAGCCGCGCGGTGCGCCGGGCCGCCCGGGCCGCCGGGTACGCCTCGGCGGTCGCCGTGCGGCACGCGCTCAGCTCCGGGCGCGACGAGCCGTACCGCATCGCCCGGCTCATCGTGCGCCGCCGCCACACGGTGACGGACGTGGCGGACTGGATGGCCGGGCGGGGCGCCAGGACGGCGCCGTACCCGGACTCGCTGCCCACCGTCGGCTGGCGGGCCTACCGCAGGGTCCGCGCCCGGGCGCGCGGGCCGGAGTTCGCCGGGTAGCCGGCGGGCGATCCGGGAAGGGGACGGGGAAGGTCGACTCCCTTACGGGCAAGCGGCGTACGGGAGCGGTGCAGGACAGCTCGGACGGGAGGAGTCGTACCGTGCGGCAGCAGGAGAGCGTGCCCGTACCGCTCGACCGGGACGGCGGCCCGGGCCCCGCCGCGCCCACCGCGCCCCGCCGCCCGCCCGCACCGCCCGACGCCTTCTGGGCCTGGGCGCCGCTGCTCCTCGCCACCGCCCTGTGGCTGTACGCGCTGCCGCGCACCGGCTTCCGCGCCATGGACGACTACGGGCTGCTCGACCGGCTGCCCCCCGCCTACTACGCCTCCCTGGCCGTGCTCACCGCGGGCTTCGTGCTGAGCCTGCGCCGGGCGGGCACCGCGCCCTGGTGGCCCGCCGGGTACAGCGCGGGCCTGCTGGTCGCGCTCAAGGCGCCGCCCGCGGTCCTGTACGACTGCGTGCGCTACCCCTGGGCCTCCAAGCACGACGCCGTCGTCGACATGCTGCTCGCCAACGGCCGGCTGCGGCCGGACGCGGGCCTGTCGGGCAACATGTCGGCGTACGAGCAGTGGCCCGGGTTCTTCACCCTCAACGCCGCCCTGGTGCGCGCCTTCGGCGTCGAGGGCGCCGCCTCCTTCGCCAACTGGGCGCCGGTCGTCCTCGGACTGCTGCTCCTGCCGGTGCTGGTGCTCCTCTACCGGACGTTCACCGACGACTGGCGGCTGGTGTGGACCGCCGTGTGGATCTTCCAGGCCGCCAACTGGGTCGGCCAGGACTACCTGGCGCCGCAGGGCCTGGCGTACCTGCTGCACCTGGCCGTCCTCGCCGTGGTGCTGCGCCACTTCGTGCGCCCCGGCACCGCCGGGCGGCTGCGCGACCGGAGCTACCTGGACCCGGCGGCCACCGCCGTGCCACCGCCCACCGGGCTCCGCCAACGGGCCCTGTGCGTCCTGCTCCTGGCCCCGCTGATCGCGGCCGTCAACGCCGTCCACCAGCTCACCCCCGTGATGCTGTGCGTCTGCCTGCTGGCCCTCGCGCTCACCCGCCGCTACCGCAACTGGGGCCTCCTGGCGGTCGCCGGACTGCTCATGCTGGCTTGGGACCTGACCATGGGGCGCCCGCTGTTCGTGGAGACGCTCGGCACCCTCAAGGACTCGCTCGGCGAGCTGACCCGCAACTCCCGCGCCGGGTACGCGGGCCAGCTCACCGGGCCGGGACCGGAGCTCGCGGGCCGCGCCAACGTCGCGATGGTGCTCCTGGTGGCCGCCCTCGCGGCCGTCGCCCTGCTCACCCGCCGCCGCCTCGCCCACGGCGCGCTGCCGCTGCTGCTCGTCTCGGCCGCCCCGCTGCCGCTGTTCGTGGTCAACGACTACGGCGGCGAAATGCTCTTCCGGGTCTACCTGTTCGGGCTGCCCGGCGCCGCGTTCTTCGCCGCCGCCGCCCTGGTGCCCGCCGCGGCGGGGCGGCCCGGGGAGGGCGACGCGGCCCGGCTGCGGCGGCGCAGGACCGCCGCCGTCGCGCTGCCCGCGGCCCTGCTCCTGCTGGTGGCCGGGTTCCTGCCGTCGTACTACGGCAAGGAGGCGATGTACTACACGCCGCCCGCCGAGACGGCCATGGTCGAGCGGGCCATGGACCGGGCCCCCGACGGCGCCCTGGTGCTCGCCGCCACCGGCTCCTTCCCCGGGTCACTGCACCGCTACGACCACCACGAGCACTGGTTCTTCGCCGAGCAGGAGCTGCCGGAGAACGAGAAGCTGCTCGCCGACCCGGCCCGCTACCTGGCCGCGGGCATCCCGCCCGGCGTCCGCGCGTACGTGGTCCTCACCCGCACCCAGGACGTCTACACGGCGGGCGAGGGACTGCTGCCGCCCGGCGGCTTCGCCACCCTGCGCGCGGACCTGACCGCGTCGCCGCTCTTCGAGGTCGTCGAGGAGCACCCGTACGGCGTCGTGCTCGCCTACCGAAACCCCGCGAGGTGAGGCCCCATGGCCCCCCAGGACCGCTCCGTCCGCGCCCCGTCCGCCCCGGCCCCCGCGCCACCGCGCCCCCGGCCCCCGCTCCCGCTCAGAGCCGCCGCGGGGCTGTCCGGCTGGGTGGCGCTCGCGGCCACCCTGCTGCCCGCGGGCTGGCCGGTGCGCTGGGTCCCCGTGCTGCTGTTCGTCTGCTTCGGACCCGGCGCGGCGCTGCTGCGCCCGCGCCCCGGCGCCCGCCTGGAGGCGTTCGCGCTGGCCGCGCCGGTCAGCCTGTCGCTCGCGGTGCTCACGGCGACCGCGCTGTTCCTGGCCGAGGGCTTCTCGGCGACCGCGTTCCTGGTCGCGCTCGCCGCGTTCACCACGGTCGTCGCCGCGCTGCCGGGACTGCCGCTGCCCGCCGCCGTGCCCGGGGGCGGACGGTGAACCGCCGCCCGGCCGTCCTGCTCGCCGCGCTCGCCGTCGCCACCGCCACCGCCCTGGGGGCCTGCGCCCCGGCTGGCGACGACGGCGGGGGCCCGCACGGCCTGCCCCGGAACGCGGCCTCCGGACAGCCGCAGACCGGCCGCTGCGCCACCGACGAGCTGCTCGTCGCGCCGTGCGGCGCCTGGTGGGGGGCGTACGTCCCGTACGGCGCGGACGGCTCGCTGGCCGGGCCGGTGCGCGCGTTCGAGAAGAAGATCGGGCGCAGGCTCGACCTCGTCTACACGTACCACGACATGTCCGGCAAGCCTCTCGACGGGGAGCTGCTCACCCCCGACGAGCAGGAGCTGGGCCGTGACCGGCTGCTGATGCTGGCCTGGGAGTCCACCGTGTGGACGAAGCCGCACCACGAGGACTACACGGAGACCCAGCTCGGCTGGAAGGACATCGCCTCGGGGAAGTACGACCGCTCGCTGGTCGACCCGCAGATCGAGCGGGTCAAGGCGTACGGCAAGCGGGTCTTCCTCTCCTTCGACCAGGAGGCCGACGCCCGCGTCAAGGAGGGCGCGGGCACGCCGGAGGAGTACGTCGCCGCCTACCGGCACCTGCGCGAGCGCTTCGAGGAGCGCGGCGCGGACAACGTGGTGTGGGTGTGGACGGTCTCCGGCTACCTGGGCAGCGCCGACCTGATGAAGCGGCTCTACCCGGGCGACGACCAGGTCGACTGGATCGCCATGGACCAGTACAACTACTACGCCTGCCACGACACCACCGACTGGAAGGACTTCGACCGCAGCCAACGGCCCAGCTACGACTGGCTCCTGGAGAACATCAGCGACGAGAAGCCCGTCATGCTCGCCGAGTTCGCCACCGCGCCCGACGCGCGCGACCCCGCGCGCCGACGGGACTGGTACGCGCGCATCCCCGAGGTGGTGCGCACCCTGCCGAAGGTCAGGGCCCTGGTCCTGTGGAACCGCTCGGTGCCCGGCGGCGAGAAGTGCGACCTCACCGTCGACTCGGGACCGGCCCTGGAGGGCTACCGGGAGGCGGGCCGCGACGGCTGGTTCACCCAGCGGGTCCCGACCCGCTGAGCCCGCCGGCCCGTACGGAACGCAGCCCGGCCGCCCCCGCGTACAGGGCCAGGAACACGGCGGTGGCGGGCAGCGCGTGCGCCGCGAACACGTGGTGCGCCGCCCAGCCCGCCACCGCCAGCACCCACACCGCCACCGCCGTCGCCCGCACCCCCGCGCCCAGCTCCCGCAGCACCGCCGCGGCCAGCGCCAGACAGACCGCCTGGAGCGCCACCGGCAGCGCGAGCAGCACCACGGTGCGCAGGTCGGCGTCCGCGGCCCCGGCGAGCAGCCGGGCGAACGCGCGCGCCGCCGAGCCGGTGGCCGGGTCGGGCCGGATGCCGAGCAGCACCGGCGCGGAGTGCAGCGCGGCGAAGGTGACCACCAGGGCCGCGGCGAGCAGCCCGGGGCGCGGCCGGTACAGCGAGACGGCGCCGCTGCACACCACGACCAGCAGGATGCCGGAGGTGACGGTGAGCGGCGGCAGCGCCTCCAGGAGCTGGGTGCCGGACAGGTGGCGGGCGGAGACGTCCCGGGCGCGGGCCAGCGGCACCCAGAAGAGCCCGGCCGCGAGGCCAAGCAGCAGCCACAGCCAGGTGACCGGCCGGCCCTCGCGGTCGTCGTCCCCGTCGCCCTCCCCGGCTCCGGGCGCGGGCGCGGGCACGTACACCGGCAGGCCGAACGCGGGCGTGGAGGTGTCGTGCACCCCGCGCAGGTAGGCGGTCTCGCGCGCCCAGCCGGTCCCGACGCGCTCCGGCCGGGGGCGGCGCGGGAACAGCGGTCGGCCGGGACCCCGGGTCCGGCCCGCCAGCGCGGCCCGCAGCCCGGGCGCCGAGGCCAGCGCGATCACGGTCATCGAGCAGAGCAGCGCCAGGCCCGCGCCGGAGATCCCGATCACCCCGAGCAGCACCGCCGCGCTGCCCAGGACCAGGGCGCACATGGCGCCCTGGAGCAGTGCGAGCACCCCGGTGCGGCCCTGGACGCGCAGCACCCCGATGTACAGCTCGACGGCGACGCGGGGCAGCGCGGCGGCGGCGAGCAGGCGCAGCACCATCGTGCCGTGCTCGGCGTAGTCCGGTCCGAACGGGGCGAGGATCTGCCGGGCGAAGACGATCAGGAACAGCACCACGGGCACCAGGAGCAGGGCCATCCTGCGCAGCGCCCCGCGCACCCCGGCGGCCAGCGACTCGGGGCTGTGCGAGGCGTGCGCGGTGAGCGAGGAGGCCATGTTGACGGCCAGGAACTCCATGGTCCCGCCGACGGTGTAGGCGGTGTAGAAGAAGGCGTTGTGCGCGGCGTCGAAGCGCACCGCGACCATCACCGGCAGCAGGTTGATCATCGCCAGGCTGAACAGCGCGCCGACCGAGTCCCCGGCCAGGAACCGGCCGATCTCGCGCGACGTGGGCGGCTCGCGGTCCCGGTCCTCGTGGGCCTGGCGGGGGATCAGGCGGCGGAACACCAGCCAGCCCAGCGGCAGTACGGACAGCGCGATCGCCGCCGACCAGGACACGAAGACGCCGAGCACGGGCACGGCCCCGGCGCAGGCGACGAGCAGCAGCAGCTTGCCGACGGAGAAGACGGCGTTGCCGACGGGCACCCAGAAGGCCCGGCGCAGCCCGGTGAGCACCCCGTCCTGGAGGGTGAGCAGCGCCCAGCCGACGCAGGACGCGGTGAAGAACAGGCCGGTGGACAGGGTGCCCAGCGGTGCGTACGAGGGGCCCCACAGGTCGAGCGTGAGCAGGAAGCCCGCGCAGGCCACGGCGACCACGACGGAGCTGACCAGGTAGGTGCGGCGGACCAGGGCGGCGGTGGCCCGCCCGGCGCGCGGCACGTAGCGCACGACGGCGCCGATCATGGTGGTGGCGGTGAGGGAGGCGAGCAGCCGCTGGGCGGCGATGGCGGCGGAGCCCTGCCCGACGGCCTCCTCGCTGTAGTAGCGGGCGGCGACCAGCCAGAAGCCGAGGCCGAGCGCGGCGGAGACCCCGGTGGAGAGCATCAGGGCGTACGCGTTGCGGAAGAGGGAGTCGTCGCGCGGTGCGGGCACGTCCGCCGCCTCCCCGGGGGCCGGCCCGCCCTCGTCGGCGCCGCGCAGCCCGACCGCCTCAGCCACGGTCGGGCTTCACCGGCTGGGCGCCGCTCTCGCGCAGGGCGGACAGCACGGCCTCGGCCCGCAGCGGGTCGGCGGGCAGGGCGTGCCGGGCGAACCAGCGGGCCGGGCCCGGGTCGGCGCACGGCGCGGTGAAGGGCTCGCCCGCGTAGTCGTCCAGCGGCGGGTCGTAGAGGTACCCGGTGGTGACGCGGCGGCGGGCCAGCGCGGCGATCGCCGCGTCCCGGTCGGCGACCAGCAGCGGCACCCGGAAGAGCGGCTGGTCGCCGCCGCGCGGGGCGGGCGCGCCCCAGGGGCTGTCGAGCAGGTCGTGGGTGCCGGCGCGGTGCGCGGCGAGCCGGGCGTCCAGGGCGCGCAGCAGCCGGGTGGTGCGGCGCAGCCGGGCGTGGCCGGGGCGCAGCCGGTAGTCGTGCAGGTCGACCCGGACCCAGGAGTGGAAGGCGTCCAGCGAGGGCGCGGCGGCCACGGCGTCCTTCAGCGCGCCGGCGCGCAGCGGCATCCGTATCCCCTCGCGCTCCCGCTGCCCCAGCAGCCGCAGCGCGGCGCGGGCGGCGCCGGTCAGGCGCAGGGCCCGCACGGTGGCCTCGGCGCCCGGCCGGACCAGGTGGGCGGCCTCGGTGAGCGGGCCGGTGGGGTGCAGCAACGCGTCGCGCAGGGTGGCGAGTTCGTCCCGCACGGCGGGGTCGGCGACGGCGACGAAGCCGCCGGTGCGGGCCCCGGTGTGCTTGGAGAGGCTGAAGACGGCGGCCTCGCCGAAGGTGCCGACCGGCCGGCCGTCGAGGGTGGAGCCGATGGCGTGGGCGGCGTCCTCGATCAGCGGGATGCCGAGCGCGTCGCAGCGGGCGCGCAGCTCGGGGGCCGGGTCGGGGTTGCCGTACAGGTTGGTGGTGACGACGGCGGCGAGGCCCTGCCAGGTCTCCTCGGGGACGGCGGCCGCGTCGAGCGAGCCGTCGCGCGGGTCGAGGGGGGCCTGTACGGGGCGCAGCCCGGCGGCGAGGACCACGAAGAGGATCACGTCGTCGTTGACCGGGGACATCAGCACGCGCCCGCCGGGGCGGCACCAGTGGCGCAGGGCGAGGTAGAGCCCCAGCCGGGCGGACGGTACGTACAGGCACGGTCTGCCGAGCCGGCCGCGCATGAGTTCTTCCAGCTCCGCGTACGCAGAAACCATCTGATTCCCCCCTGGGCCCGGGCTCAATGTGGCGCGGACCGCACCGCCCCGTCAATGACGCACAACGGGGGCGAGTGCGGCGGAAGGGCCCGTCCCCTGACGGAACGGACCCTTCGTACCAGCCGGTGGTGGCGGCGCGGTGCCGTCACTCCTCCAGGGTCAGCCCCTTGCGCAGCCTGGTCAGGGTGCGCGAGAGCAGCCGGGAGACGTGCATCTGGGAGATGCCGAGCTCGTCGCCGATCTCGGACTGGGTCATGCCCGCGACGAAGCGCAGCGACAGGATGCGCCGGTCGCGCGGCGGGAGCGCGGCGATGAGCGGCTTGAGGGACTCGACGTACTCGATGCCCTCCAGGCCGTGGTCCTCGTAGCCGATGCGGTCCGCCAGGGCGCCCTCGGAGTCGTCCTCCTCGGGCTGGGCGTCCAGCGAGCTCGCGGTGTACGCGTTGCTCGCGGCCATGCCCTCGACGACCTCGTCCTTGCTGATGCCCAGCTTGGCGGCCAGTTCGGCCACGGTCGGCGAGCGGTCCAGCTGCTGCGCCAGCTCGTCGCCCGCCTTGGCGAGGTCGAGCCGGAGCTCCTGGAGCCGGCGCGGGACGCGCACGGACCACGAGGTGTCGCGGAAGAAGCGCTTGATCTCGCCGATGATGGTCGGCATCGCGAAGGTGGGGAACTCGACGCCTCTGCTGAGCTCGAAGCGGTCGATGGCCTTGATCAGGCCGATGGTGCCCACCTGGATGATGTCCTCCATGGGCTCGCTGCGGGAGCGGAACCGGGAGGCGGCGAACTTCACCAGGGCCAGGTTCAGTTCGACGAGCGTGTTGCGCACGTAGGAGTACTCGTGCGTGCCCTCCTCGAGGGCTTCCAGACGCGCGAAGAGCGTCTTGGACAGGGCCCGGGCGTCCAGGGGTTCCACCTGGTCGAACGGGATCTCGGGAAGGTCGAGGTCCAGTTCCGTCCGGGGGTCGGTCAGGGGGGCTGTCTGTGCCGACGGCGCGTGCGGGGTCCGCGGTTCGTCGAGCCGGGGTGACATGGTCTCCTCCATCGTTCTCGGCATATGGCCGCCGATGCCAGTTCCTGTTTCCTGAGGTGTGCGGCGCCTCCGTAGCCGGCCGTGGTTGGTTGTGTCCCTACTAGCCCTACCCGCTTCCCGGGGATAGTTGCAAGTGTCAATTGTCCGTTATGTGCGCAATGTTCCAAGCTGTGGCTACCGAACGGCGTACGGAAGGCGTAATGTCTGACGACGTCATTGGCGTCGGCGAAGAGGGACGGGCATGGACCGCGGGACGGTCGGCAGCGCGAATCAGGGCCGGCTTCGGGTCGAAGTCCGAACCGTAGGCCGGAGCGAGGTGGTGACACCGGCGGGTGAGCTCGATCACCACACCGCCGATCTGCTGCGCGAGCCTCTGGAGGCCGCGCTCGACCAGGGCCGGGCACGCCTGGTGGTCGACTGCTCACAGCTGGAGTTCTGCGACTCCACGGGGCTCAACGTGCTGCTCGGCGCCCGGCTGAAGGCCGAGGCCGCCGGGGGAGGGGTGCACTTGGCCGGGATGCTGCCCGTCGTCGCGAGGGTCTTCGAGATCACCGGCGCCGAAGCGGTGTTCACCGTGCACGACACCCTCGACGAGGCACTGGCCGACTGAGGGCCGCGACCCGCCGTCCAGGGGAACACCGGGAAAGCGGGTGTTGTCACGAAACGGGCGGGCAGGAGCCCGGCAGGGCACACGGGGAACCGCGCACTCCCCGCACGACGACGAAGGCAACTGGCGAATCGGTGAGGTGAAGCGCTGATGAGCACCACCCGGCGGCATCCGCCGAGCGAACTCGGTCCGGAGCCGGGCGGTACCGGTCCGGCGGGACAGGCCGCGCAGGACGCGAGCGGAGCGGTCACGGCGACCGCGGGCGCCGCGGCCACCGCGGACGCGCCCGCCGACCCCCCCGCGCGGGAGGACGGCGCCCCGCCCGCCGAGGGGCGGCTGCGCACCCTCCAGCTGGGCAACGCGAGCGGCATCGTGCCCCTGGCGCGCGACTTCACGCGCCAGGCGCTCTACGACTGGGGCTGGCTGCCCGCCGCCACCGCGGACCGCAGGGCCGCCGCCGAGGACGTCCTCCTGGTCGTCTCCGAGCTGGTCACCAACGCCTGTCTGCACGCCGAAGGACCGGAGGAGCTGCGCATCTCGCACCGGGCCAAGGTGCTGCGCCTGGAGGTCACCGACCGCGGCGCCGGACAGCCCGCGCCGCGCACCCCGCACCAGGCCGGACGGCCCGGCGGGCACGGCATGTTCATCGTCCAGCGGCTCTGCCTCGACTGGGGCGTCGCCCGCGCGGCCGGGGAACCCGGCAAGACGGTGTGGGCGGAGCTGGCCGCGCCCGCGTAGGGCCACCGGACGGCACCCCCGGACAAAAACCGCGTCACGCGGTTCTCATGGAGCTGTTGTGGAGCACGCCGACAAGGCGTGCTCTTTGTCTTCCCTCGACAAGGTCCCCGGCGTACCTTGAGCGCCCAATCTGATGTGGCGTCAGTAACTTCGCACGAGGGGAACTACGAGGTGTCGTACCAGAAGCGGACAGCGTCACTCACGCTGGCGGCTGCGGTCGCGGGCTCGGTCGTGCTGACGGCCGCCCCCGCCCACGCCGCCGTCGTGGACGTCGACTACGCCTGCCAGACGCCGATCGGCCCCAAGGGCGCCGTATCGCCGATCGACATCAAGGCGGTGAAGAGCGGCAGCGGCTACACCCTGACCATGAGCTTCCAGAAGGGCGTCTCCTCCAGCCCGATCGAGCTCGGCAAGGGGGCGATGAAGCCCAGCGCGGTCATCAAGGTGGGCGGCGCGGGCGAGGGGACGGTCGCGGTCTCGGGCCCGACGAACGACACGGCCATACCCGCCAACACCCCCATCAAGATCAGTGACTTGTCGGGTACGTACACCCCGTCCAAGTCCGGCAAGGTCACCTTCACGGCGGGCGTGCTCACCATCAAGGCGATGGGCACGACCACCACCTGCACGCCCAAGAACAACCCCAAGCCCTCCCTCGAACTCGACGTCCAGGGCGGCTCGGGCTCCTCCGGCGGCTCGTCCGGCGGCTCGGGATCCACTCCGTCCGGCGGCAGCGAGCTGCCCAAGACCGGCCCGATGGACTCCGCGGTCGCGCTCGGCACGCTCGGCGGGACCGTCCTGCTCTCCGGGGCCGCCGGCGTGCTCTGGCTCACCCGGCGCGGTCAGCGCCCCGCGAACTGACCGATGCGCACGGGTGTCGTGGCGGCCGTCGCCGCACTGCTCTGCGTCCTCCTCCTCCCGCTCGGCCCGCCCGCCGCGGCGGCCGGCGGGCAGTGGACCGCCGAGCCGGCGGCCGTGGGCGGCACCAGGCCGTACGCCTACCTGGAGGGCGTGCCCGGCGCCGTCCTGCAGGACGCGCTCGCCGTCACCAACCCCGGGCGCGCGCCGCTGGCCGTGCGGCTGAGCGGGTCGCCCCGGACCGCGTTCGCGCGCGCCGAGGTCACCGTCCCGGCCCGCACCCGCGCCGAGGTGCCCTTCGCCGTGACCGTCCCGGCCGACGCGGTGCCCGGCGAGCGCACCGAGGACCTGCGGGTGAGCGCCGCGGGCCGCGAGGTGACCGTACGGGTACGGCTGCGGGTGGGCGGCACCCCGCTGGCCGCGCTCACCGTGGAGGACGTCCGCCTGGCCGCCGGACGCCTGCGCTACACCCTGGTCAACCGGGGCAACACGACGCTCTCGCCGCGCCTGGAGGTGCGCGCCGACGGGCTGTTCGGCACGGTGCTGCACCGGCCCGGGCGCGCGCTGGGCCGAGAGCTCGCCCCCGCGTCCCGCACGGAGCTGAGCGAGCCGTGGGACGCCCCCGCGCTGGACGCGGTGGACGTGACGCTGCGCGTGACGGCGGGCCCGGACGTGCACGCCGAGGGGCGGACCTCCGCGGTGTACGTGCCCTGGGGCCCGGTCGCGGCAGGCGCCGCGGCGGTCCTCGCGGCGGGCGCCTGGCTGCTGCGCAGACGCCGGGCACACCCCGGTGCGGACGATGAACTCGCAGATGAGGAACGGGACTTGGTGGAGGCGGGAGCCCAGTGAAGTCGATCGAGACGCCCCCCGGACGGCGGCGCGGGTCCCTGACCGCCGCGCTCACGGCCGCCGCGCTGCTGCTCCTCGCCCTGGCCCTGCCGGTGCCCGGCGCCGCGGCGGCCGAACCCGCGCCCAGCGTGAAGCTCTCCGCCCCGCAGGCCGGGAAGGGCGGCGACATCACCGTCAGCGGCTCGGGCTGGCGGCCGGGCGCCCTGCTGGCGCTGCTGATCTGCGGCCAGTCCGCGCCCGGCCGCGGCGTCATCGGCGGCACCAACTCCTGCGCCAACGCCGACGGACGGGCCGTCACCACCGACGCCAAGGGCGCCTTCAGCAAGAAGGTCCCGGTCGCCGAGCCGCCCAAGCCCTGCCCCTGCGTGGTGCACGTCGCCACGGTCACCGGCGCGGCGGCGGCGGCCGACGCCGCGTTCACCGTGGCCGGGCACCCCGTCGCCCCGCTGCCCGCCGAGGACACCGCGGGCCGCCTCGCCGTGCTCGCGACCGTGCGGCTGGACGGCGACGACGGGGTGCTGGTCTGGTTCGGCGCCCCGGCCGGGCGCGACGTCGTGCTCACCGTCGGCAACCTGGGCTCGACGCCGGTGAAGGACCCGGTCTTCGAGGTCGGCACCTCGCACGGCGTGTACGCGCCGCAGTGGGAGGAGCGCCAGTGGCGCGGCACGATCCCGCCGGGCGGGAAGGCCCAGGTGAAGCTGGGCCTGGAGCTGTCCGCGGGCGCCCACGGCGACTACGAGGTCTCGGTCCGCTACGGCGGCCGGGTGCTGGCCACCCAGCCCTGGGGGGTGGACCGCCCCTGGGGCGTCGTCCTCTTCTGCGCAGAATCCGGACCGACCCGCACGCCGAGCGCGTCAGCGTCCAGCGAGGCGATCCCGGCCGCGGTCCGCTCCTCGTCGAGCACCACGAGAGCGG